>JANPHO010000208.1:0-6867 GCA_031424515.1 Saprospiraceae bacterium | reverse complement strand
TATAAATTAAAAAATAAAAATTATATTAAAATTACTCTTAAAAATGTCACGAATACGGAGGGGGTGGATTATATAAATGTAAGCAATGAAAATGAAGACTTACATTTTAAAAAACAAATTATAATCACATTTTTTGAAACAGATTTTAGCAATGAAAAATTTTAAAAGACTTACAATCGCTATCGTATTTATTTTAAACTGCTTTCCGTATCTACAAGCTCAATCACAAATACAAATTAACAGCGGAATGCCCAACCGAATATCCATGAACGTAACGGTCGGAAAACAAACTATGAAAGTAGCCATTATTGATGGTGGTTGTGTTATTTTATTCCCTCCAAGAAAGGCATACCGAGTAAGCTCAGCCAATCAATCCATGACTGAAATATCTGAAACTGAATTTCAACGTCAATTATCAAGTGCTATCTCCGGGGGCAGCATCGTTTCTGCTACCGTATCAAGTGTTTCAACTATGGCGGGTGGTAGTGGCAGCGGTGCGGCGGCGGCATCTTATGCTCGTACTGGTAAAACAGTTTGGAACATAAGAGACAACGAAAATCAGTACCAACTACCCGAAAATTTACCCGATGGAGAGTATGAACTATCTTTTAAAGTAGTAGAAAAAGCCACTTCTGGACTGAAAGATACGCTCAAAACACAAGTTAGATTGGGTTTTACTATTGAAAATGGAATTTTAAAAACAAAGCATGATACCGTTAAAAACTCCATAAATAACATTAGATAAATTTTAATGCATATATTTTTTAAAACAAATTATAATCACATTCTTTAAACAGATTTAAAAAATGAAAAATTCAATCATCATCGCAGCAATCGCAATTTGTGCCATTTTTTCAAGCAATACTGCCAGCGCCAATACTTATTTACCGACCACAGCCAGTATTTCAGCGACACCTTTCAGATTTAGCTGCACAATAAATTTTGGTCGCCGAAGCAAAGATTGCACCGGCTTTGGAATCTGTAGTATTGTTATTTCAACTGAAATGGCACCTCCAGACAAAGCAAGTGGGAACAGTGCGATAGGCACAGCCGATTTAGTCAATGGTCAATTGTCCATTACTTTCAAAAAAAGTTCAATGAGCCGTGAAACGATCGCAAAATTCTTCGCCAACGGAAAATTCATTTTGGAAGAAGATTATCAAGTTGCCAATGAAATAGTTTCGCCAAGAGACCCTGCATCAGGCCAAGCTACGGGAAGACGCCAATACCAACCACTTATCATTCGCAAAGGCGTGTATAATGTACAAGACACTGGAGATTTATTGACCGTAAAATTTTAAAAATAAAGTATCAACTTAAATCATTGCGCTGAGCCGTCACTGGCTTGGCGCATTTTTTTTATCATACACAACCTTATTCTCGATCTCGTCCCTCATTTTCAAAAGATTAATTTGTTCATCATACTGCGCATCGAACATAAAAGGCTTGTTTTCAAGGACATACTGATAAATGAACCAATCAGTTGTGGGCGTTGGAACGCTCAGAATATTATCATGTTCAATCCATTCTAAAGTACCTTCGGGACAAGGCGGAGGTGGCATATCTTCAATTTCAGAAATATAAATAAAAACCGTCCAATTGTATTTTACGGGCGAAGATTCAACTAAAACACCACAAAATCGAGGATTTTCAATTTGAATACCCGTTTCCTCAAAGGTTTCACGAATAGCAGCTTGAAGAGGACTTTCATGTGGTTCTAACTTCCCTCCTACTGGTACGTAATGATCTATAAAAGGCTCTTTATTTCGTTTTAATAAAAGATATTTTGTGCCATTTTTCAAAATGACCATTGAGGCATTGGTCTTATGTCCGAAAGGTGTTTGCATATTTTTTATTTCAAAGGTAATAAAACACCCCTCAGTATATAGAGCTATTTTGATGTTTTTTTAAAACAATTCTATTTCAAAAAATCGGTAAAAATGGTTACTTTTACCATAAGCAGCTTGCTTAAACTAATTTCATACATAAAAAACAAGCATTTTATATGGATAAGGATATTGAAAAAATGTTGAATTCCGAAGCGGAACAGTTGAAAAGGTTACAGAGTATTGTAAAAAAAGCAATTGAAGAAGAGTCTTTAATTGTTGAAAATTTGCTCCATCAGCCTACGGAAGTTTTGACCACGGGGCAATCGATTTCGGATAAAGTTGCTCGATTCGGAGGCAGTTGGAATTTCATTATTGCGTTTGGGGTAATTTTATTTCTTTGGATTTTATACAATTCCGTGGCGCCAGAAAAAGCCATTTTTGACCCTTTTCCGTTTATTTTGATGAATTTGATTTTATCCTGTATTGCGGCATTACAAGCTCCCGTGATTATGATGAGTCAGAACAGACAAGAAGAAAAAGATAGAAAAAGAAGCGAAAATGATTATCTCATTAACCTAAAAGCAGAATTAGAGATAAGGAGCCTGAACCAAAAGTTGGATATCCTTTTAGAAGAACAAATAAAAGTCCTGTTTGAAAGCCAAGCCAAACAGTTAGAAATATTGAAAGAAATCAATAGCAAAGTGGATAACCATTTGAATAAATAGTGATGGGTGATTAGTGATGGGTGATTGGATTTGCATAATCACCAATCACTAATCACCCATCATCATTTATTTCGTATCTTTTTCAGTTTTCAAGGGCGCACCAATGGGGCGAATGGTAAACCCGTAGGAATACTTTTTCGCTTTTAATCGATATTCTTCATGCGTTTCTGCACCCCATGATGTATCACCGCCGACGCCTCTTTGCGCTAAATCAACATGAAGCGTAACAAAAGGACGTTTTACTATATCTGTTACGTGGCGATTTTTCTTAGTTGTACCCTCATCAAAATCCTCTGTGAGTTGCGACATGGCACTAAAACACAATGGTTGCGTTCCTTCAACACTGATGCCTACCCCTTCAGTATCAGTAAGTTTTAACCAACGAATATCGGTTTTATAGCCACTTTCCTGAGGGCGAACATAGTTGCGCGACCAACCATTATCGGTATGGTCGTTGTAAATGCCTAATTGAGCAGCTAAGTTTCTATCCGAATAGTTTTCAAAAGGACCGCGTCCGTACCATTGCACTTGATTAAAAGTAGAGGGTAAACTGAAACGCATGCCCATTCGAGGCAATTCTGGTGCTTCACTGTCAGCCGGCAATTCCAGTGTGGCGTTCATTTGAAGCGCACCGTCATTTTTAATCAAATAATTCAAGGTATAATCTGCCCGAACGTCAGGTATTCGATACACCACTGTAATGGGTACCCCCTCAGTATTTTTATCCCCAACGACTACACTTTTCACAATTCGGCGAGAATGAGCAGACGTCCAAACGCGGGCATAATTAGCGAAATCATTGCCATAATCATTGTCCGTTGGGGCACGCCAGAAATAAGGCTCAGGGAAAAAGCCTCCCACCACGCTTTTACCTTTGAAAGCCAATTGGCTGATATTACCACCCGATAAACTTATTTCGCCGCTGATGTCGCCAGACTTGAATTTAAGGCTATTATTGCTTTTTTCTATCGTTAAATTACCACTATTGGTTAGTTTTGCATCAAAATAAGCCCCACTCAAGGCGATTTGCTCCCTTGCCAATTCATGCCCAGCGGGTATTGAAGCCGAAGCTGTTCGCTGATAAGCATATACATTGAGCAGTATTTCTGAGCCAGCAGGTACTTTCAAAATTGGAATATTGAGTGCAACGTTCTTCGTTTCTCCTGGATTGGCTTCAACTGTAAAATTACCTTCTTGCATTTTTGAACCATTGTTCAACACTTCCCAGCGGAAATCAAAATCTTTGAGATTCGTGAACGAAAACTCATTTTTCACCTTTATTTTACCGTAACCATTATCGCTTGAAAAAAGGATATTTTGATAGATTTTTTTTACTTCATAAATCCCTGGATGCGGATTGCGGTCAGCATCAACCAAGCCATTACAGACGAAATTGTAATCCGTATATCTATCTTGGCTGCCAAAATCGCCCCCATAACCGAAGTAACTGCGTCCATCAGCCGTCTGGGTGCGAATACCTTGATCTACCCAATCCCAAATACAGCCGCCCTGCATATTATCAGAAGCGCGCATAATATCCCAATATTCCTTAAAATTACCGTTAGAATTGCCCATTGCGTGGGAATATTCGCACATGATATAAGGGCGCGTTTTGGATTTATCCGCCGCATAACTTTTCATATTGGCAATGGCTGGATACATCGGGCAGACAATATCGGTATTAGGATATTCGCCCGATTGTTCGCTCATTACAGGGCGTGAATTGTCTCTTTTTTTAATCCAATCGTAGTTTTCATAAAAAACGAGACCATTGCCACATTCATTACCGAGCGACCAAACTACAACGCAAGCATGGTTTTTATCCCGCTCAATTAAGCGTACAGTGCGGTCTTTATGGGCAGCTTTCCATTGTGGGTCGTAAGCGGGGTGACGAGATTTATCGGCGGGCATTGACTGCATTTCAGCACCCATGCCGTGCGATTCAATATTCGCTTCGTCCACCACATACATCCCGTATTCATCGCAAAGTGCCAACCAAACGGGGTCATTGGGATAATGCGAAGAGCGGCAGGTATTGATATTGAATTGTTTCATTAAAACAATATCTTTTATCATCATTTCACGACTGATAATTTTACCTTTATCGGGGTCGTGTTCATGTCGATTCACCCCTTTTACCAGTACTCTTTGACCATTAATTAGGAAATTTTTACCCTTTATTTCACTGCGCCTAAAGCCGATTTTAGAGCCTGTGGCTTCGATGACTTGCCCTTTTTCATTCTTTAAACTAATGATTGCGGTATATAAATTGGGCATTTCAGCACTCCATTGAGCGGGTGACGGGACTTTACCGTCAATTTGCACTTTTGTACTGAGGGGCCTTGTTTGGGTGAAGATTTTATTTTTATTTTTATCAAAAATGGATATTTCTACACTGCCATTTGAAATTGGATTTTTAATATCAATTGTTGCAGAAAGCGTCCCATCCTTATAATTATCATCTAAACCTGCTTTCACCCAATAATCAGCGATATGGGTAGCAGATTTTGCGGTTAAAAAAACATTACGTTCAATGCCTGAAATGCGCCACATATCTTGGTCTTCGAGGTAAGAACCATCATGCCAGCGATACACTTGCACGGCAAGGCTGTTGCTGCCTTTTTTTAAAAACTTAGAGATATTGAATTCCGCAGGTGATTTAGCCACTTTTGAAAGTCCGACTGCTTGTCCATTGACCCAAACGTAGGCGCAACCCGAAATAGAACCGAAGTGCAAAATCACATCTTTACCCGACCAGTTTTCTGGAACGGTAAATGAACGACGATATGAGCCAACAGGATTGTAAGCATGGTCAATAAAGGGCGGATTGGCAGGGAATGGATATATCACATTGGTATAAATCGGGATACCAAAGCCTTTTAATTCCCAATTGGATGGCACGGTGAGTTCTTTCCAATTCCAATCATTAAAACCGTCTTTATAAAAATCTTGAGGGCGTTCCTCTGGTGTGTTGACATAATAGAATTTCCATGTGCCGTTTAAGGATTGAAAATAGGGCGATTTTGTAAAATCATTTTCAAAAACGTCCTCCGCATTCGGATACGACATGGCAAAGGTGTGAGGCGGCTCTTGCCCAAGCTGCGTTACTGAGGGGTCTTCCCACTCTTTAAAACTGAATTTTACTTGTGAAAAAAGCACTTGAAAACAGGCAATTAAAAGCGCCAATAAGATGGTAATTTTCTTCATATCTTGTTGATTTGGTTAATTTTATAATTAAATAAGCCTTAAACTTAAGGATTTATTTCAAATGTTCAGCTATTTACACAGCGCAGGATTTGATTTTACAAAATAACGCTTGTAAGATTTGGATTTTGGATTCATACAGCCTTCCAAATTCAAGATTTCAATATTTTTAAAATCAATCTCTTGACCTTCACTTTGTAGAGCAATAAAACCTTCTTTCAATAATTTACCATCTATTTTAATGGCAGGGTCATAGCGGTTAGCTACGCCACCGCCGATTTGAGGTTTTGAATATTGTAAAACGGTATCTCCATTGATGATATGAGAAACCAACGAATCGCCCAAGACAATCAATTCACCTCTCACCCACTCTCCCGAAGGATACGTTTTTGAGGAAGATTCAATGCAGTGTCTCGGGTCAATTTTACCTTTATAAATCACGTCTGTACCGGGCGAACACATATTCCCCGTTGGGCGCGGTTTTCCGTCACCCAAGCCACAAAGCAATTGTAACTCCACTGAAATAGGCCAATCTTGTTCTTTAAGCATGGTTCGAGGGTCTTGAGAATGAAACATGACGCCACTGTTTCCGATGGTATAGCTGGGTGCATCCTTGCGCCAAATACCCGTAAAACGATATTCAAATTTGAGATGATAATATGAAAATGGCGTTTTATAGTATAAATGACCATATCTTTCGTTGAAAGTATCATACTTATCATATCTGACTTTTACCATTCCATCTTCAACCCTAAAGGTATTACCGAAATTATCGCCAACGTCGTGGTGGTGAATTTTGACGTACCAATCATTGATGTCTTTTCCATTAAAAAGGGGCATCCACTCCTTTTTATCAGCATCCAACTTTGAAACGGCACAATTTGAATAGGAAATGATTAAAATAAAAGCTAAAATCACTGTTTTAAAAGACGGGTAAGTTGGATTGTTTTTCATTTTGTTTTAAATTATTTGGAGAGTTTGAGATGCTTAAAGATACTTAAGGCGTTAATCAAAAAATAATATACCCATTTCAAAAGAAGGTTTAATCCAGACATCCCATTTTTCTATGTCGGGTTTTCTGAATAAAAACTCTTCAAGTTGACTCATTT
>JANPHO010000207.1:0-29016 GCA_031424515.1 Saprospiraceae bacterium | reverse complement strand
CGTTCAACTTTATAGGTACAAAATGAGCGGCTAAAGCATGTTTAAATGTAATATTCTTCCCTACGCCTTGAAAGGCGTAGTTAGTCAATCTAAAATTGCGAAAAATACAAAATATCAAAATTTAATTTCAAAACATACTCTAATTGAAGCTAATTTCACTAATCGAATTGCCCTTAAGGGCAATTTCGCCTAATTCGATAAAAATTTTCAACATCTAATTTAGTGAAATTCGTTAATTCGTGGCTAAAAAAAATTATGCAGGGTTTTAAAACAAACGATACAAGTAGTAATAGTTTACACTCAAATTAAATATTTCTCTTTTTATCTTATTTTGGCAATATATCAATACTTTTATCCCATGCAAATTCCGTATATCATCGACCTTTTAGGTACTGCCGTATTCGCTGTTTCGGGTGCTTTGGCAGCATCGGGTAAAAATTTATACCGCGACATATTCAGTGTCTCTTTCATGGGCTTTTTGACCGCTATCGGTGGCGGAACCATTCGTGATATTACTCTCGGTTCTTATCCAATTGCTTGGGTAAAAGACCAAAATTATCTTATAGCCATCTTCTGTGGCGTAATATTTGCCATCTTTTTAAACAAATACATTATCCGTTTCAATAAAGTGCTTTTTTTATTTGATAGTATTGGCATCGCAATTTACACCATAGTTGGTCTGAATAAAGCCCTTAACTTGAATGTAGCGCCCGTTTCAGCCGTTATATTGGGCATGTTTTCAGCAGTTATGGGCGGTGTGATAAGAGATACATTGATAAATGAATTACCTCTAATATTCAGAAATGAAATATACGCTACGGCATGTTTGGCAGGCGGCTTCACTTTTATCTTTTTAAAAGATATTGGTGTCGCAACAGATATAAATGCCTATTTAAGCATTGCTATTATAATTGCCATTAGAGTTATTGTGGTAAAATACAAGCTTTCCTTACCTGATATTAATATCTAAACTTTTTTCTACAATGCGGAACTGGAGTTCCGCGCTACAATTGGACAATGAAAAAAATATGTGTAATAGGTGCCGGTCCTTCGGGCATTACGGCTGCCAAAAATCTTTTGGATAAAGGATTGGATGTCACCGTCTTTGATTATGGCAAAGAGGTGGGCGGCAATTGGGTTTTTAATGAAGAAGAAGGACATTCAAGTGTGTTTGAAACGACACATATTATATCGTCTCGCACGCTTTCGCAATATGAGGACTTCCCGATGCCCGAGGATTATCCTGATTATCCATCGCACAGGCATTTGGCAACCTATTTTCAAGCCTATGCCAAGCATTTTAACCTCTATCCGCTCATTCAGTTTCAAACTTTAGTGAAAAACTGCGTGCGTACTGAGGGGGGGCAATGGCAAGTGACGACAGTAAAAAACGATGTTGAAAAGACCGAGACTTTCGATGCTTTAGCGGTGTGTAATGGGCATCATTGGTTGCCGCGTACCCCTCGGTATCCGGGGCATTTTGATGGTGAATTTATGCATTCGCACTCCGTGAAGCGGTTTTCATATTTTAAAGATAAAAGGGTTTTGGTCATTGGTGGCGGCAATTCTGCTTGCGATGTCGCCGTAGAATCGAGCCGTGTGGCGAAAAGTGTGGATATGAGTTGGCGGCGGGGCTATTGGATTGCACCCAAATTTATGATGGGAAAACCCTCCGATATAATCGGTCAAAGCCTCAATTTCCTACCCCTCAGTATTTGGAAGAAAATGATTGCCTTGAGTTTAAGATTCAGACAAAGCACGAACGATATGTACGGACTTCCGAATCCGGAAAAACCCTTTGGATTCCACCACCCTACCATTAATGAGGATTTATTTTACACCATTCGACACGGTAAAATAAAACCTCGCGTGGATATTGACCGCTTGGAAGGCTCAAAAGTTCATTTTAAAGATGGCTCGGTGGGCGAATATGATTCTATTGTGGCTTGTACAGGTTATATAATTTCGCATCCATTTTTTGATAAAAGTTTTATTGATTACTCTGAAGGCGAAGTACCGCTTTGGTTGCGCATGATGCATCCGACTATTGAAAATGTCTATTTTATAGGTTTATTTCAGCCGTTGGGTTGTATTTGGCCCGGTTCTGAATTGCAGGCTAAAATAATGGCGAGAGAAATTGCTGGCGAATGGAAACGCCCTTCAAATATTAAAAACCTGATTGAGGAGGAACTCAAACACCCTGATTTAGACCAAATCAATACCCCTCGGCATACCATTACGGTGCATTATCATAGGTTCAGAGATAGGCTTTTGAAACAGTTGCCCAAAAATTATGTGAGTAAAAAAGTAGTGGAAAATATTGTGAGCGTTTGATTTAAACCATTTTTTAAGTTCTATAACTTAATTATACGTTATTTTGAATTTATACTTATATTTGTAAAGTTTTAACGATTGTTAAACTTTACAAATATAAAAGTATGTCCAATGCGTATCGCTATTTCACTACTCATTTTACCTTGTTTTTGGTTTTTCGTTGCCTGCAATTCCACGCTTTTACCCAAGAGTAAAGTTATTAAAGACGCCAGCCCGCAGCTCTATTACCGATATGTTAATACGGATAAAAACCTGTCGTTCGATTACCCGTGGTATGGTCACCGCTTTTTTAAAAAATTAGATAAAAGAGCTGTGGTTTTTACTAAAAATGTGGGTATCAAAACCAAAGATATTCTTTTTTACGAGTCCACTTATCTCTCGCATCACTTGCGCATGATGGCAGTTTTATATGAAAAACCGCTTGATAATGAGGCGATTTTAAATAAAAACTATAATTTAATTAAAAAAAACCGCCTTTTTTCAAATGTAGAATGGATACGTACCCCCTCAGTAAAACTTGATTCGGCAACAGAAAATCTCACCACTTGGAGTGATTATAGAATCCGGTTGGACTCCAATATTGCCATTTCTCAATTCAAATACAAGGCAGTTTTGGATAAAAATGACTTCCTCTGCAATGAATATTACGTCATTTTAGAAGATAAATCATTGCTCCGATTGGTCAGTTTTGTCAATTGTGATACCACACTTTTCGATGAAACCGATAGGCAATTCGATACCGCTTGGTTTCATCATCAAGCCAATCTCAATTTGTCTTTTTTAAAACAACCCATTCCACCTTTAACCCTTTCAACTGCTATAATTGAGCCTTTTAAATTGGCTTCCGAAACCGCTAAAAAAGGGCATCCTTACTTAGCACCCGTGCAAGTTTTGAAGCGGGATAGTGCCGTTTATGATTCCGTTCGACATGAATTTATGGGTATGTATCACCAAGCCATGATGACCTATTATGCTCAAGCGGGTTTTAATGAAGAAGCAATGGCAATGCGCGATACGGCAATGGGTTATAGCCGACCCGATTCGTGTGAAAACAGCACTTTTTCTGGTTATCAAGCCGAAGACGCCATTGATTTTATTTCAAAACAGTTGCCTAAACGCCGTTTGGTGATGATGAATGAAGCGCATCATTCGCCCATGAATCGTCTTTTTGTGATGAAATTATTGGATAGTTTGAAGAAAAATGGTTTCAAATATTTGGCTTTAGAGACCCTTTCAAAGGAACATACCGTCAATAAATTGGGTTTTCCTACCTTCGATGATGGCTTTTACAGCCGAGAGCCGATGTATGGAGAGTTGATTCGTCAAGCCAAATCCAAAGGGTTTAAAGTAGTGGCTTACGATGGTGATGTAAAAGAAGAGTGCATTCCGCCACCCGATGCCCATCGTTTTTATTGCCACAATATTAGAGAGCAACGAGCAGCCGAAAATATCCATAAAATCTTTAAAAAAGATGCCAAAGCCAAGGTTTTTGTCCTCGTCGGGCATGACCATAATTACAAAAATTACCTGATTGCCCAACGCCACCGCAGAGACGGACAAAAGTGGAAATTCCTTGCCATTGTTTTAAAAGAAATGACTGGACATGACCCCCTCAGTATAAATCAGTCTGATATGATGGAACGGTCGCTGCGGGAATATGAAAGTCCGTTTTATCGCTGCGCTTGGCTCACTTTTACGCCCGATAAGCCCGTTATTTTAACTGAAAATGGCCAATCATGGATAAAACCAGAGATGGAAACAATGATTGACGCCTACGTTTTTCACCCCCGCACGAACTATGAAACCCCTTATGAGTGGTTGGATTCAATGGGCTATGGGCAATATAATTTGGATTTGAAAGACCTAAAAGAATCCTATTTCATCCAAGTTTTTTACGCTGATGAATTAAAAAAAATGGGTCAAAAAGCCATTCCAGCCTTGAATATGCCCACTTACGATGAGCCGAAAATGATACTCAGGATACGCCCTAATCAATCGTATATTTTAAAAATTTATGGAAAAGATGGGCAGCTATTAAAAGAGAATAATATTGCACTCCAAAAATTACCGTAAGATTGAGAAAAAAAGTACATTGTAGCGTGGTTTATTTCAAAAAAACGAATTACTCAATTTTTAAACGGTGCTGAAGTTCCGCGCAACAAGTACAATATGACTCATCAATTAAAGCAAAATTTGACGCTTTTCGGGCTCGTGATGATAGGCGTAGGCGCAAGCATTGGCTCTGGTATTTTCAGAACGCCTGGTTTGGTGGCTCAATCGCTTCCTGATGCCAAATTGATATTATTGGTGTGGGCTTTAGGTGGCGTTTATACGCTCTGTGGCGCTTTGACATTTGCAGAGTTGGGCGGTTTATTTCCACGCACGGGCGGAGTGTATCATTACTTGCGTGAGGCGTATGGTGAGCCTGTGGCTTTTCTTTACGGTTGGTCTAATATTTTTATCATCAATACAGGGTCCATTGCAGGGCTTGCGTTAACATTTGCAGGATATTTAAATGTATTAACGCCTGTAAATGAGCGTTTTACAGCCATGTCGGTCATAATATTTGTCACAGTTATCAATGTATTTGGGGTTAAAATTAGTGAGATATTTTCCTCTATTTTCACCTCTTTAAAAATAATTGGGATAGCTGCTATTGTGCTCGTAGGCTTATTTTTAACGACTTATACTGAGGGGGTATCCGCTTCCACTCAAGCCCAACCAACGGATATTTGGTCGGCATTTGCAATGGCATTTATTGGTGTTTTGTGGTCGTATGGTGGTTGGCACCACGTTTCATTTTTATCGGGCGAAGCCAAGAATGCGCATCGGAATATACCGTTGGCGATGATAATTGGGGCGTGTATCGTCACACTTTTATATGTCTGTATCAATTTTGCTTATCTCAGATTATTGCCGATTGACAAGCTTTCACACTCCACGGCGGTCGCTGCGGATGCCATGAGCAGCGTTTTTACTGAGGGGGGTAAGTGGATTGCTTTGCTCATCATGGCTTCTACTTTTGGTACTTTGGTGATTTATGCTATGTCGCTCCCGCGGGTATATTTTCAAATGGCAAAAGACGGTAATTTCTTTTCGCAATTGGCGTACATTCATCCTCGATTTAAAACGCCGATAGTGGCGATTATCATTCAATCCGTTTGGGCTTTAGTTCTTTTGTTTTATAAAGATTTTGGGCAATTATTGACCTATATCACCTTCACAGATGGTTTATTTTTCCTTTTAGCCGCCTTCACCATTTTCATATTCAGAAAACGTCGCCCCGATGCTCAACGCTCGGTGAAAACATGGCTCTACCCTATCACACCTATCGTTTTTTGTGGCATCGCTACTTGGTTTTTAATTAAAACACTGCTCGCGGAGAACTCTTCCGAACAGGCTTTGGCGGGGTTGATTGTTTTGGGATTGGGTTTACCTTTTTATGGGTATTTTAGGAAGGTGAGGAGGGGATAAAAAATTCCCCTTGCCACGTAAGCGACAAGGGGAGACAGGTACAGATATTGATTAGTTATACTAAAATAAACGTCATTTTACTGAGGGGGCTATGACCTACGACCGCCATTCAATGAATCCTGAAATTCTTTTAACTCTGTCATTTTACCATCTGCGGCGATGGCGGCTTGTAAGCCCCATGTTTCAGGATCATGTGAGTTAAAATGGGGACCTGCTTCTTTCAAAATTTGAGAAACAATGGCAGGATCTAATTTCACTAAATCATTGAAAGTGTAAATGCCTCTTTCGTTCAAAACTTCTTGAATTTTGGGACCAATGCCCTCGATAATGGTTAAATCATCGCGTCTGCCTTCGCCGGGGCTTTTTTCCTCTTGCTGACTGACATGACCAGTTGTGCCTTTGAGCGTCCAATTTTCCAAATCCACCCAGTCGCCTTTCCAAGCCATCGTGGCTTGCTCATTCCAACTTGAGTAATTAGGCACTAAATATTGTTTACCTGCTTTACCCAATATAGCCCCAATTTGCTCATTGGATAAATTTGATAATTGCTCATAAGTATAGATACTATTTTCATAGAATATATCTTGAATTTTGGGACCAATGCCATCAATGACCGTCAAATCGTCACGGCGAATAGAGAAAACGTTGCCCGTTATACCTTCTCGAGAGTCAATTTCGATGCGCCTTTCAACTATTTTTTCTCTAAAAATAGGCTTTTCAACAATTTTTTCAACGATAATTTCTACTGGCTTTTCAATAATTCTTTCAATCATTACGGGAACTTCTACGATACGCTCCACTATTTTTTCAACTTGTTTTTCAACTACACGCTCTTTTATAACCGTGACTTCAACAATTTTCTCAACGATTTTTTCAACCGGTATTTCTACTATCTTTTCAACAATCCGCTCAACTGGCTTTTCAATAATTCGCTCAGTGTAATATGGTACTTCTACTACTTTCTCCACAATTTGCTCGATTGGTTTTTCAATGATTTGTTCTTTCATCACTGTTACCTCTTTCACAATTTGAATTGGTTTTTCAACGTATTGCTCAATGATGTGCGGTACTTGATTTTCAAGAACAACTGTCATTTCAACAGGAACATCTACGTAGCTTTCACGAACAACCGCTACTTCTTTATTGAGTGTGATATCCACCATTTGCTCCACTATTCTATCCACGGGCACTTGATGCTCAACGAATTTTTCTGAGAATATCTCTATCACCTTCGGTGTATAAGTATGAATATCAAAATTGCGTTCTACAATTTTTTCGCGCATAACAGGCTTAAGTACTTCTACAATCATCTCAACTTCGACTTCTTTCACCACTGGTACTATTTTTTCAACTCTTACCTCATGTGTTACAGGCACTTCTATAACTACTTCGTGGGTAATTGGTACTTCCTTAATTGTCTCTTTTATGACCGATTTTTCATGTTTCAAGACAATTTCATTTTCAACCAATACTTCTTGCTCTCTGACGGTATTGAAAGTATAAGGTTTTTCCACCACTGTTTCTTGATAAACAGGTACGCCAATTTCAACCGTAATTTCTTCTATTTTAGCCACTTCTTTTTTGAGCTCCACTACACGCTCCACTTCCGTAGCTTTCACAACGGGTACTTCCACAATCAATTCTTGAGCGATATGATTTTCTTTGATATTCGCAACTTGGTAAGTGAGGTCGAAAACGTGTTCCACGATTTTCTCTACGTGGTTTTCTTTGACGATTGGTTTGTGGTGTACTAAGTCAACAATGTGTTCAACTTCTTTGTCAGTCACCACGTGTTTTATCATTTCTACTTTCTTTTCCACGTAGTTTTCAACAATCACGGGCACTTCCACTTCTAATTCGATAATATGTTCAACTGGTCTTTCCTTTATCACATGCTTGATTACTGGAATTTCTTTCCAAATAATCACTTCCCGCTCGACGGGTCTTTCCATAATAATCTCCTTAATTACTTCCACTTCTTTATCAACGTATACCTCTTTGATAACAGGTACTTCTCTTTCAATAATCACCACATGCTCAACGGGCACTTCCACTATTCTTTCAACAATCACCAAAACCTCTTTTTCAATAATCACTTCGCGCTCAACAGGGATTTCTTTAATGATTTCTCTGATGATTTCAACGGGCTTTTCAATGATAACATCTTTATAAACCGCTTTTTGAATCTCTAAAACTATCTCCTTTTCAACAGGGACAATCTTTTCAACAATTACTTCGTAGATAACTGGTCTTTCAACTATTTTCTCTTGAATAACGGGCACTTGTTTTTCCACCAGTACCTCTTTAATCATCGCAACCTCTTTTTCCAAAGTAATGGTGACATCGTAAGGTTTTTCGATAATCTCTTCACGTAAAATAGGCTTATTGATTTCTTTATAGACGATATTCGGAACTTCTTTTTCTACAATTATTTCGTGCGTGACGTGGCGAGGCACTTCTTTAATGCTTGGAGAAGAGACTTCTTTTTCAACCACTTCATCGAAAACAACCGCTTTTTCTATGACCGTAGTAATATCTACTTCGATGGGTTTTTCAACAATGCGAGGCACCAATATAGGCACTTGCTTTTCAATGATAACTTCTTGAATAAAAGGCACTTCGCGCACTAAAGTCACCTCTTTCACAACGGGTCTTTCTTTATGGTATTCAACAACGTTGAGCACATCGCGCGTCAAAGTAATGTCGTTACTTACCGTCCGATTCACCACTTTTGCCTGATAATGGTCAAAACTTCTTTCGGCGGGGTAATACCTCTCTTCAACAACTTTACCGTCTTTCCATCTACGGCGAATTATTTCAGACCATATCATGTGTCTGCCGTCTTTCATCGTAAAATCAAAAACGAACTCTGAAAAGCTAAAGTCCCCTACAAGATTGTTAGAAACAAGAGTAATCTTATTAATTTTTGAAATATTATTTTTTAATGATGCCATCCGTTCTTTTTTCTCCGTTCTGCCATAAGCCGAATCAGAGAGCAAACTGTGCGCAACGACATCATCAGAAAAGAAATTTTCCACAGCTTCTTCGAACCTTCCCGCTTTTACGAGTTCGTCAAGCTGTTGTAATTGAGTGTGCAAGTCCATATTATTTGTTTAAAGTTAATTGTTAAAAAGTGTGAATGACTATATAAAAATGCCCTTTAAAATATCCAGTCGGATACGTAAAAAGCAAGAGATTACAATCAAAAGTTGACAAACTTCTGTAGCAGAAAAAAAAATGTGAAATCTAATTTATTGGAAGTGTTCCATGTGTGTACTGGAAATTATTTTCTTAATCGTATCACTTTTAAGACGCAAAAAAAACAAGAAGTAACTTTATTGTAAATCATTCTAAAATCATATAAAATATATTGTTTTACATAACATTCCGATAAAAATAAGTATTCTATTTGAATCCAACAACAAACGGTGGGAATAAAATTTAAAATTTAATGTTTTATTAATATTATTATAATTTTTACTGTGTTTAGTTATTAAAATCACCTTTATATTGTTTAAAACCGTGGAATGGAGCTTCATTTGACGATAAAAAAATGAGGAAACGATTCTTAGTCGTTTCCTCAAGAGGCTGAAATTTTAAAATGAGATTAGTAAAAAATTGAATCCACTTATAATATCAATAGAAACCCAGATGGCGCTACACTTAACAACTAATAACTGATAACCAACAACCATTTAAGCCTTCTTTTTCTTCTTAATTTTCTCTTTATACTGAGGGGGTGCCGTCAAGTCAAGTACAGTGCCCGTGCGCGCTGCCATTTCTTCTGTTAGGCGTTTGAAATAAAAATAGGTTTCTGTTTGTGCACGGATAGCAATATCACTTTTATCCTTACGGTATTTATTATCTTGTTTGGCATTGATGATACGGGCTTTTACGTTGTCTTTCAGTTGTAAGTCAATCACATCTTTTACCACCGATTTGAGGCGCTCATCATAGATTGGAAAGGCCGTTTCTACCCGATGACTCAAATTACGCGTCATAAAATCCGCCGATGAGAGGTATATTTCCTCATCACCATTATTGTGAAATATAAAAACGCGGGTATGTTCCAAGAACCTATCCACGATGCTGATAGCCGTTATATTTTCACTCAAGCCTTTCACTCCCGGAATGATGGCGCAGATACCCCGAGCAATGATTTGCACCTTTACACCTGCCTGAGACGCCTCGTAGAGCTTGTCAATCATCGGATGGTCTTCAAGGCTGTTGAGTTTGATGAGTAATGAAGCCGGTTTGCCTACTTGGGCATTCGCTATTTCACGGTCTATTTTTTCAATTAAACCCGAGCGCAAATTGAATTGCCCAACCAAAAGGTGTGAAAAAGTATTATTGTCACATTCTGATTTATTAGCTGTTTCGAGATAATTGAAGAGCCTCGAAACCTCAGTTGTCAACCGTTTATCGGCGGTAAAAATGCCGATATCGGCGTAAATACGCGCCGTATCTTCATTAAAATTACCCGTTCCCAAATAGGCATAAAGGCAATTTTGTCGACCTTCGCGGCGAGTCACCAATGCTAATTTGGAGTGTACCTTAATCCCAGGCATCGAATAATAGACTGAAACACCCGCATTTTGTAGTGTTTCACCCCATTTCAGGTTGGCTTCTTCATCAAATCGAGCTTTTACTTCTATGAAAACGCTCACCTGTTTGCCCGCTTTCACGGCTTGCATGAGGGCTTGCATGATACGGCTCTTTTTAGCCACTCGATATTGCACAATTTTTATGTGCGTTACTGAGGGGTCTTGCGCTGCACTCTCAAAAAACTTAATGACCGATGAATAACTTTGATAAGGCACATGCACCAAATGATCCCCTTCGCTGACAGTATCAAAAAAGTTTTCGGCATTTTCAAGGGGCAAATAAGGCAGCGGCGGGAGCGGCTTATTTTTAAGCTGCGATAAAGTAAAATCAGGGAATTTAAAAAAGTCGAAATTATTGTGATACCGCCCTTCGGGCTGCAAATCCACGTTTTCGAGGTTAAAAGTATCCGTTAAAAAGGATAAAAAAGTCCGTGGCATGGTGCGGTCATAAACGAAGCGAGAAGCGGGTCCAATATTCCGTTTTTGAAGACTTTCTTTTACTTTTTGAATTAAATTTCCAGAAAATTCATCGTCTATGTACAATTCAGCATCGCGCGTCAGCTTGATTGAATACGTATCCACAATCTCAAAACCTGGAAAAAGCCACGCAACTGCATTCCGAACAATATCATCCAACATAATAATTTCGTGGTGACCTGACTGGGATGGCAACTCTATAAAACGAGGCAAATAATCCGAGGGAATCTTGACAATGGCATACTCCGTTTTACTGGAATAATTCTCCTTTGAGATCAACGAAATTGCCAAATACAAGGCTGCATTATTTAAAAAAATGCGTATTTTATCCTTCACTAAAAGTACTGGCTGCACGAAGGGTAAAAGGTTTTCACGGAAATAGCCTTCCACAAATTCCTTTTGTTCTCTATTCAAATCCAAGCGGCGAAGGATGAAAATATTGTGTTCTCGCAATTCGGGAATGATTTCATTGATAAAAATTCGACTGAATTCTACCTGTTGCTCATTCACTATTTTATGGAGCATTTTGAGCACTTCCCGAGGGTTGTACTCAAGTTCTTTTTTCGTCTTTTTACTGATGCGCAACAAATTGCGGTGCTGAGCAATACGCACACGGAAAAATTCATCCAAATTAGAAGAGTAAATTGCTAAAAATTTGATGCGCTCAAGCAGCGGTACTGAGGGGTCTTTAGCCTCCTGCAAAACTCTATAATTGAAAGATAACCAACTGGTATCTCTGTGTATATATTTTTCTATTTCAAAACTCATATCCTACTGCTATATCTTACAAAGCTGCTTCATCAAAGGATAATATTAAAACAGCTTTTATTTTTTTAAATATTTCTATTCTATAAGCTTGCAATTTTATAAAATAAAATGAAAACAACGGTTAAAATAAGGTTATTTTTTTATTTTCATTGGGATTTTCCTATTTTAAAAAACCCATAAATGAAGTGTTATCAATCATATTGAAGAATTATACAAAGCTCTGAGAAAGTTTTATGTTTCCTTTTAACAAAATGAAGTATCAATGCCGTCACCAGACTTCATCACTTGAGCAATTAGATTTGTAGTATAAATGTAATAAAACCATAAACAGAGGTACACACCAAACCAATATTGTACATAATGGGTTGATTGATATTAGGCAGGTTTTAAACGGGTTCATGGCTATTTAGATAGCCGTACGGAGTGATTTTTTAATAGAATATCTAAAACAGGGCTTTAAAAAAATAATTTTAAAGCTTTTTCAAAACTCTTAACCATAATTTCGCATTTAAGAATTTTCTTTGCACTGCAAAAGCAAGGAAAATATTATAAAAGGTCAAACAATGGAAAAAAGATTCAATGATTCTCTCCAATACATTGTAGAGAATTGGCAGCAGATTGTCAAAAAATATCAAATCCCTAACACTAAAATTGCCATTTGGCAAATGCTTACATCCTTTCTACCTTTTATCGGCTTGTGGACATTGATGTATTTCAGCCTTTCAGTATCCTATTGGCTCACACTGGGTTTGGCGCTGGTTAATGCATTTTTCTTAGTGCGCATTTTCATTATTCAACATGATTGCGGGCATCAATCTTTCTTAAAATCACGCAAACTAAATGATGTAATTGGCTTTATTTGTAGTGGATTCAGTCTTATTCCTTACAAATATTGGGCAAAAGCGCATAATTTTCACCATGGTCACTGTGGGCATTTGGAGCCTGATATTAGAGATATTGGCGATATGCCTTTATTGACAGTCAATGAATACCGCAATATGCCAAAACTTCACAAATTGGGTTATCGCCTTTTCAGAATGCCTTTGGTATTGTTAAGTTTAGGTTCATTTTACTATATTTTTATCCATAATCGCTATTCATCCATCAAACAAAGGGGTTTTGAGTTTGCTAAAAAGTCGCTTGTTTTAAGCAATTTGTTCATGGCGGGTGTTTATGTGGTGGGTATTTTTTCATTTGGAGCATCTACTTTTCTTAAGATACATTTGCCGATTGTCTTGTTCTTTTCGGTAATGGCATTTTTTGCTTTTTATATTCAGCACCAACACGAACACGCTTATAAAAAATGGAAGGTTGAGTGGGATTTCGTAATGGCTGCACTCAAGGGAAGTACATATTGGAAGTTACCGCCCGTGTTCCAATGGTTGACGGGTAATATCGGAATTCACCATATTCACCATTTGAGTTCATTGATTCCGAACTATAATTTACAAAAATGTAAAGATGAAAATCCAGTTTTGCAAGAAGTAGTTACGACGGTTTCGTTCACCGGCAGTTTAAAATATTTTCTAAATAAATTATGGGATGAGCAACAAGATAGGATGATTACTTTTAAAGAATACCGTCAATTGTATGGCAGCACTTGGTAGATATTGGGATATTATTGGTAGATATTGGGATATTAAGAGATATTAAGATAGAAAAAAAGCTGTGTCATTTGATGGTGATACAGCTTTTTTTATGAGAAATACTGAGGGGTCATTGCTCAACTATAAATAATAACTCTTATTGATTTAATTTACTGTACCTTTGAGGTGTTATGGAATAAGTACCGAAAAAGGATAGTCTTAGAAAACAAGGCTAACTCCAAAAATTCCGAAAGATAATACTCCTATCACCTTTCAGAATTTGGAACTTAGAAATTGTTATTAAGTTATAATAACAATACGAAAACTAACTAATACTATAAATCATAACCCGTCTATTTCCTTCTTAGAGTGTTTCGTCCTCACACTCGCCCGCTCTTAATGTATTTTTCAATGCCGATAATGGGTCTAAACTGTTTGTTATAACCCACTACCTGCATCTTTGTACTTGATGTGATAACTATGTGTTTATTTGCTTGCACCCTCCTTACACGAGAATGTGCGGATAGAAACCGACATGTAAAGTTGATAAGGAATTGAGTTTTCTTCAATGATTAGGCTAATCATTTTAAGACATATCCTACTTTTAGCTACTGTATTAACAAGGTTTTTGACTTTTATTCAAGTACTTTGTATAAATAATTAATGAGTTTTTTTAAAATAGTACTTTACCAGAATAATTAATGGCAGTTTTTAATGATGAATTATCATCCTTATTTGAACAAATATGGATGGTGACATCTTCTTCGGAAATTCCGAAATCCTACAACACTAATTTAACAAAGGATAGCGCAGTTTTTAAATCGTTGGGATTAGCATTTGTGGTTTTAAATTTCAAAACCTCCCAATTTGAAACAGCAGGTGGTGATACTTTAGGATTATTGGGACTAACATCAGAAAAAATAATATCCAGTAATGCTTCAGAAGTCTTTAATTTTTTACCAATCGGACAACGAAAGTTTTATTTAGAGTCTTTGAAATGGCAAAAAGAAACTTTAGAGAATGTTTCAAACGGGTTAAAAGCAGTTAAGAGCGTATTGAATTATGCCATCACCTTCGATACTCCTTCAGGCGAAAATAAAAGGTTACTGATTTTTAAAGAACACCTTGAAGAAAACGGAAACCACAACCCCATCAGAATATTGATTTTTTTTAAAGATATTAAGCATCTCATGAAAGACAACAATTTTTGGTGTCGAATGTCCTTCTCGAGCGCAACCGAAAATTTTATTTCCTGTTTCCATTCAAAATTAGGCATTATAGAAGGCGATATTATCTCAAAAAGAGAAAAAGATATTCTTAAGCTGATTGATGAAGGTTTTGCCACAAAAGAGATAGCGGAAAAACTATTTATTAGCCCCATTACAGTCAATAACCATCGAGCCAATATGCTGTTGAGAACCGGAGCAAAAGATACCACTGCATTGGCTCAAATAGCGCATATGTGTACAATACTCAAATAGCGTTTACCCCCTCAGTATTAGGGCATAGGCAGAGTGTTTTTTATATAACAATAAAAATACATTACGTTTTTATGGCATAGATTTAGCTTTCAATAATAAGAAGTCATTTCAAATAACATAAAAACTCTATAAACTATGTATGGAATTGTAAATAAAGCCATTGAGGAATTAGTAACCGAAAATTTTGGTCATCAGGCTTGGGAAGGCGTTAGGAAAAGAAGTGGCATCGAAGTAGATTTTTTCCTTTCAAATGAAGCTTATGACGATTCTGTCACTTACCAACTCGCCACTGCCGCCTCTGAGGAATTAAATATCACTCTTGATGAAGTGATGATTGCATTCGGAGAGTTTTGGGTACTCAGTACAGGAAAGAAGAAGTACGGTGCCATGATGGAAGCAGGAGGCTCCAACCTCAAGGAGTTTTTAATCAATTTACCCAATTTTCACAATAGAGTGAGCTTAATTTACCCGAAATTAGCTCCCCCGGAGTTCAAAGTCAGCCATGTAGTGGAAAATGGCTTACACCTGCATTATTATTCACACCGCCCTGGTTTGAAAGAATTTGTAAGGGGACTGATCCAAGGACTCAGCAAAATGTACAATGTGGAAACTCAAATTGAATTAATAGAATCACGTGATGCTGGCAGCAATCATGAAGTTTACGCTATAAAATGGTAGATACGCATAATAATAATCCGCCCATCAGTGGCGTGCATTTTGAAAAACTATTTCCCTTTCATTTTATTATCAACTCTTCTATGAAGATAATAAAGTGCGGAAAAAGTATGCAGAAGCTTTTCAATTATGAAGAGGGCTGCGATTTCGAAAAGTATTTTAGCTTAAACCGTCCTTTTATTTCATTACCCACTTTTCAGGATTTAATCTCCTGCCAAGAAGTTTTAATCATTATGGAGCTTCAAGGCAATCTGAGTAAAATAAAACTTAGGGGACAAATCGAATATTTAGAAACTAATAATACACTACTATTCATCGGTACACCTTGGTTTTATGATATTAGCCAATTGCCAGCCGAGGGATTAAAAATGCAAGACTTTGCACTATATGATACCCAATTAGATTTATTACAAGCATTAAATAGCCAAGAGAGTGTCACCGCGGATGTAAAATTGTTGCTCACCAAAGTCAATAATCAAAAGAAAGAGCTTTTAATAAATGCAGAGCTTTTAAAAGTTAATCAATCGCAACTTGAATTACTCTCAATCATAGCTGAGCAAACGATAAATGGCGTCGTGATTACTGATAGTCATGGTAAAATAGAGTGGATTAATAAGAGTTTTACTAAAATAACGGGTTATACTATTGAAGAGATAATAGGTAAATCGCCGGGTAGTTTCTTGCATGGACCCGATACGGACAAAAACATTACTCAATATATGAGTGAAAATATTCGAAAAGGCAATGATTTTACTTCTGAAATTATCAATTATCATAAGGATGGTAGCCCCTATTGGATTAAAATTGATTGTCATCCCATTAAAAATAGTAAAGGTAAAGTTGTCAAATTTTTTGCGTTAGAGGAAGACATCACGGCGAGGGTAAAAACGGAGCAAGCCTTAAGAGAAGCTAAAGAAAAAGCCGATGCCACCTCCCAAGCCAAAGATATATTTTTAGCCAACATGAGTCATGAAATGCGTACCCCGTTGAACGCTATTTTGGGCATGGGTAATCAATTGAAAAAGACTAAAATCAACGAAAGGCAGAGCTTTTTCTTAGAGACAATGAATGCAGCAGCGGAGCATTTATTGGTGGTAATAAATGACATACTGGACATTTCACGCATCGAAGCCGGTAAGTTGCAACTTGAATACATAGATTTTGATTTAATTGCGCTCGTCAAACACAGCGTCCAAGTGCTTTCGCCAAAAGCGGAAGAAAAGGGTTTGGATTTTAAATTGACAATGGATGAAAATATTTCTAAAATTATCGTTGGAGACCCTTATAGATTGAATCAAATCCTGCTGAATATACTCAATAATGCCATAAAATTCACTGAAAAAGGCAGTGTATGTGTAACTGTTTTGATGCACAAAGATGATAGTGATAGGCAACAGCTTCGTTTTATAATCGAGGATACAGGTATAGGGATGGAAGAGGTATTTTTAGATAATATCTTCCAAAAATTCATGCAAGAAGATAGCAGCATTGCCAGAAAGTATGGTGGTACTGGACTCGGCCTCAATATCACCAAACAGCTTGTAGAGTTGATGGGGGGAAGTATTAAAGTTAAAAGTGTCAAAAATGAGGGCAGCTTATTTTTAATAGACATAGAATTTCAAAAAGGAAATGTAGAGAATATCATTATTGATAAAAAAATCAATTTATCATCGTCCATTCTCCAAAATATTGCAGTGCTTCTGGTGGAGGACAATGAAATGAATCGCATATTGGCTAAAACCATTTTAAATAATTTTGATGCCACTACTACAGAAGCTGAAAATGGGGTAAAAGCCATTGAATTATTGAAAGAAAAGTCCTTCGATATAATTTTAATGGATATCCAGATGCCCATAATGGGTGGTTTTGAGGCGACTCATTTTATTCGCTCGGAACTTAAATTGGACATTCCTATCATCGCCTTGACAGCCAATGCCCTCAAAGGTGAAAAAGAGAAATGCGTTGAAGGCGGCATGGATGCCTACCTTTCAAAACCTTTTAAGGAGGATGAATTGATAAAACTCATGGCTAAATTATTGAATTTAGAGAACATTGAAGATGAAATGCCTGATATTAATGAATTAGTAGAGGATACTTTTCAAGAAGATAAATCTGTTGAAAACAAGGATGAATTAACCGCTTCTGAAACCCCAATTTACGATTTAAAATATTTAAGAGAGGCTTTTGGGGATGCGCCCGAAGCCATTCACTCACTGCTCGAAGCGTTCATTAAAGAGGGTGAATTGGGTGTTTTACAAATTACTGACTACTTAAAAAGCCGTGATACTGAGGGGTTACGCGCAACAGCTCATCGCCTAAAAGCCAATGTAGCCATGTTGAATTCTCATAATTTGTACAATTTAGCAATTGAAATAGAAGCTGAAGCCAAAACAGGCATATTCTCGGAAGAACTTATACAAAATAACACCATTTTCAAACAAGGGCTTTATGAAATAATTGAGAAGATTAGGTCTGAAATAGATGTTTTGGTATAATCCCTGATATTTCATCCGAGCCAAATCGGGAAGTAAATTGTCGGTTATTTTAGCCCAACTGTTTAATATGAGATTACTCCCCGATAGAACCCTATTAATGATATCACTCCCTTTCAATCGGGCAAGTCATACAATGTGAACCACCCCGTGCGCGCGATAACTCATTGGATGGCAAGGTGATAATCGTATTTTCAATAGTTTCAGGATTGATAAGTCCTTTTTTAAAATTTTCTAAAAAGACTTTTGCGGGTAAAATAGTGTAGCCGAAATCCTTGAAAGCTTCCTCGGTTTTAGGATTGCGGTCGTATGTCAAGGCAACGCCCGGCTTGAGGGCTACGAGGTTGCAACCGTCCGTCCACTGTTCGCGCTCTTGATACGGGGATTGACCATCACCACTCAGTATAAACTTCATTTTAGGGTTTATTTCGGTCTCTATGAAGTCTTTTACTGAGGGGTAGAACGATGAAATACCATTCGCCCGATGCACCTCCACATTGGAGCTCAAACCCTCAATCACAATCGGTTTGAAAGCCGTAATATGGTTGCGATTGATTTGGGTAAAAATGGTATCAATATGCATACATGCCCTGTCCTGTGGGATATTGATTTGTACCACATTTTTCACCACACCTTTATCAAAAAGCGTTTGACTCAATTGCCTAATAGTATAAGCATTCGTGCGCTCAGAGCAGCCGATGAGGAAATAATCCTTATTCAAAATCATGCAATCCCCGCCTTCAATGCTGATATTTTCCCCCTTTTTAGAAGGCGGAAACAAATCCACATTGTTCAAGTTAATAAGCCTACCCTCTTCATTCGCCTTTTGAAATATCGGGTGGCATAAAAAGATAAACCGCGCTAAAAAATTCTCTCTGAATCGAGCCATTTTAGCCGCTTTTAATATTAAAATATGGTCATTCACCGTGACTGCAATATCTCGCGTAAAAATGAAATTTGGAATGGGGTCAAACAGCAAATGATTATCCATTTCTAAAAAGCCCGTAATTAGGGTATCAGCCAACTCCTCATTGCTCAATTTGGTCAATAATTGCACATAACTCTGCGGTAACTCCTCATAATCGATGATTTTTTCAATCATATCCATCTTAGTCTTATCCGCCGTAGCAAGTGCTTCCACGAGCAATTGACGGGTTTCCAAGACATTTTCTTTTCCTAAAAACGCCCTTAAAACGTCCGTAAAAATATCGTGTTCCTCTTGCATAAAAGGCAAGTGCACGATGTCATCAAACAGTAATTCCTCCGCCCTTCGGGGTGAAATACGAGATATTCCCTCGTCTGGTCTATGAATAATCACGCGTTTTAATGTTCCTATTTCCGACGATACTTGGATTTTTCTGTTGGTATTCATGATTTTTAAATTTTAAATTGACCCGTCTCACCGCATTAAGCGGTGGTACGGATAATAAATTTCTAACTCCTTTTTTCAAAAAATATTTCTGCTATCATACATCTCGCCGAGCCACCGCCGTAGGTTTCAATGGTCTTGATATCCGCACTTACAATGCGGGTGTGTTTCTCAATCAATTGAATTTGCTCAGGAGTCAATGACTCAAAAGCTTGTTGCGACATCACTAAAAAAGTTTCGCCTTTGTCACTGCGTACTTGCAGCATATTGCCCGCAAAACGTTGCATTTGAGCCAATGATATTTCGATAATTTCTTTTTGAGTTACTTGAAATTCATGCAATAAAGCCACTTTTTCTGCTTCATTTTTTACCGTTTCAAGGCAAATCACGACGAATGTTTCACCCAAAGCCATCATAACATTGGTGTGGTAAATGTCTTGGTCGGATGCATCCACGGCGTGAAAAGCAACGGGTTTATAACCAATAACCGAACACAATCTATTTAAAAGCACTAAATCCGTCCGCACGCTCAAGCAAGCGTAGCAAATTTTATGGGGTCTATCCAGTATCATACTACCTGTGCCCTCGAGAAAAAGATTCTCGTTTTCGAACTGGTCGAAATGCACTTTTTTAACCACTTTAAAATCATTTTCAAGGGATCTGATAATGTTTTCATCCCGCTCCAACCGGCGATTGGGCGAGTACATCGGATATAAAATCATGGTGCCGTCCTCGTGCGTTGAGAACCAATTATTAGGGAAAACGGCATCCGTTTTCAAGGGCGAAATGCTATCTTCCATGACAACGACGTCCACTGAGCACCCCCTCAGTATTTTAACGAAATTATCAAATTCAGTTGCAGCTTTCTCTTTTACTTCATTGGTAGTCAATGAGTTATCTTTGGTTTGAAAAGCATTATTCCCCGCGGTTTCTTCATTAAAACCGAAATTGGCAGGGCGCACCATCATAATGGTTGAAGTTGTTTGCATCATTTTAAATTAAAAAATTAAACTATATATTAAACCTTAAATACGGGATTTTACATTTCCAAAATAGGAATAGACAAAACGCCCTTTTTATACGCACCACATTAAGTACATACACAAAAGTCAAAATCATTAAAAAGGAAAATCCTCAACGCAAGGAATTAGGCATTGGGCGGCGGCACATACTCTTTGGTGAGCAGTGAATAAAACAACGAAGCTGAAAGAATTTGAGTAGAATGAATGATTAACATAGCTAATAAATTAAATTGAAAAAAAATTTAATTTATCAGGGCATACAAAGCGAGCACTTTGTAAGAGGCATACTGGGCTTCCCGATTTTCTTCCCTAATGTTAGAAGCAAGTACTGAATCATCGTTAAATTTCACGATAATACCTCATCATGCTGCAAAGATAAGCGGAGTTCTGAAATTCTTGAAAATATTATGAAAGATTTTTTACGCGTAAAAAACAAGTATACGCATGAATAACCATCTACTCATAAAAAAGCCTTGCAAAATATCCATTCTGCAAGGCTTTCATTCATTTTTTACACGTCTGAATTGAAAAGAACAAATTAGTTAGTACCTGCTTTTTCAGCTTTTTTAGCTTTTACATCCTTCTTATGGCTCATTGGCTTTTTAACAGTTGCAGCAGCATCTGTAGTAGCTGCAGTTGTAGTTTTAGCGCCAGTAGTTGCAGAAGTTGTAACAGCTGCTTTTTTAACTTTAGCTTCAGTTTTAACTGGAGTTTTAGCAGGAGCAGTTGGTGCATTTTGAGCAGTCATAGAAATAGTGAATGCACAAAGTGCTAAAGCTGAAACAAATAATTTCTTAGTCATGATTGATATTTTTAAAATTTAAACTTAATTAATCTTAATTAACACTATCTTTTTTTCGATGATACAAAGGTGCGCTATATTAAAATGCTCTTAAGCTTTACTCGGTGAATGGGCATAAAGTATCGGTAGCATTACCCCCTCAGTATTTGAGCAATAATTTGTAGTTTTCTCACTTTTTTTACATCCAAATTGACATAAAAAAGGGCCGTTACTTTCTTCTGATTTGAGAAAATAACGGCGCTTTTTTTTACTGACAATCTAACAAATTAAAATACCTAATTAACAACACCCATATTTATCTCTTTAATAGCCTGTTCGCAAAGTTTTTTTACCTTCTCAAACGTTTGGAGAATAGTCAAAATATCCTGTTTGAGAGAGGCATTTTCAATCAAATCGAGTGGAGGATGTAGCGTTTTATCTAAGCCTACGAAGGCAACCGTCGTCTTCATATTGTGTGCATTGGCTTTTATTAGCTTATAATCTTTCGCAGAAATGGCTTTTTCCAATTCGGAAATCTCTTGTGGCATTTGCTCCACGAATTGGGCGAGCATGGATTTCACAAATGATTTATTACCTTTTGATAAATCTTGTAAATAATTGAAATTCAATATTTTATGTGCATTTTTACCACTTTTTAGAGGTCGGCTTTGGGGCGCATCATTATCACCGATAGGTGTTTCATCCACCTTCACAAACTGCGCAATCAATGCCTTTAAGTTTTCTTCTCGGATGGGTTTGGGCAAATATTCATTCATGCCCGCACTAAGGCAACGCTCACGTTCACCTGCGAGGGCGTGGGCAGTGAGAGCGATGATGGGCGTTTGTATTTTAAGCTCTTTTCGGATTTTTTGAGTCGTGGTATATCCATCCATCTCAGGCATTTGAATGTCCATCAAAATCAGATTAAAAGACTCATTTTTAAGGTATTCGAGGGCTTGAAAACCATTAGCAGCAATCTTAAAATTCAGATTCCAACCCAATAAAAGCTGTTGCATGAGATCTTGATTCAGTTGGTTGTCCTCTACAACCAAAACTTTTACCCCCTCAGTATAAGTGGTATTTTGAGGCAATAAAAGCTCGTTTTTAGCTATTTTATCTTTAAAATACGCATAAAATTGTACTTCTGATATTTTGTAAGGTATCGTAAAACTGAATGTTGTGCCTTGATTAATGGCACTCTTGACATCAATATTTCCGCCTTGCAAATCAACCAGACTTTTCACGATAGATAAGCCCAAACCCGAGCCTCCAAATCGACGCGTAATATCGGAGGAGGCTTGGCGAAAACGGTCAAAAATAACCCCTAATTTATCCTTAGAAATACCAATGCCCGTATCCGCAACTTCAAATAAAAGGTCTATATTTTTACTTTTATTAAAATCTTGCTTCTCGGATGCATCAGCAGTATTGAATGAGCTTTTACTGAGGGGGGTATCGATTTTAACAGAAATCATCCCTTTTTCAGTGAACTTTATCGCATTGGAGATTAAATTGACTAAAATTTGAGTCAATCGAACCGCATCGCCCACAAGCACATCGGGCAAGTCAGCCGCAATTTCAACGTTTAAAGTCAGCCCCCGAAGTCTTATTTTTTCGGTAAAAATGGTCTCTATATCCTGCAAAGTTCCTCTTAAACTAAAAGGGACAGCCTCTATCCGCATCATCCCCGCTTCGATTTTCGAAAAATCGAGAATATCATTCACAATGGTCAAAAGATTTTCACCTGATGTTTGGATAGCGTTGACATGCTGCGTTTGAGATTTGTCTAATTTGCTTTTTTGTAAAATATTCGTGAAACCAATAATAGCATTCATGGGCGTGCGGATTTCATGGCTCATATTTGCCATAAATTGTTCTTTGAGTTCGGTGGCTTGTAGCTCTCGTTTATGCGATTCATCCAACTCTTTTATCAATTTTGCTTGGCTTGTAAGTCTAAAAACCACGAAAAGGGAAGCCAAAAGCAAAGCAATCCCCGAAATAATGGCTAACCGAATACTGGAATTAACGGCTTTTATACTATCCAAATCATTGGCTTGGAGGAGTTCTCTTATTTGGTTTTGTCGTTTTTCCTCAATTTCGTCCGCTAATTTTAGGATACTATCCGTCAAGCGTTTGCCTCTATTGGTGTTGATAATTTTTTCAGCCGCATCTTTACCACGGGTGTAAAATTCATCGAGAATAAGTTGACTAAAATGGACTTTTTCATTGACCAGATAACGCAATTGTTGCACTTGTTTATTGGATTCGATGCTAAAAAGAGACTTTTCCACATTATCCAAATCCGTTTTTATGGCAGCAATTTCCTTTTCAATATCCTGAATATGTGATGAATCCTTCGTGATAACCATTCCCCGTATTTGGGATTCAACGACTAAAATATTCGAGCAGAGTTTTTGTAATTGTGTTTCGTTTTTAAATTCATTGAGTGCTTGTTCATTGCCGTTAATGAGTTCAGAAATACTCCGTTTGGCATTGATTTGTAAAAATGCAATCAAGCCCAAAGCGACAATTAATGACGCTATAACGATGTATTTCCAATAGGCATCTTTCATTAGGGACACAGATTTTTAGAAAATTTGATATTCCAAAAATACATTTATAATTTCATTAAAAAAAACGGGCAAAAGCTATTTAAATCAATTAGCTTTTGCCTCGATACAACAACCTAAATCAAACTAATATGAAAAACTAACTTCACCCTAAAATCAATTAAAAGTCTGCCCGCTCACTCACTTTACTACTACAGACATCGTGGCGCAAACGGGCAGAACAAACTTTAACACTGAACTATAATTGTTTTAAAATCTCCGACTTCAATAAGCACATAAGTAGTTGGGCTAAAATAATCGCTGCTATCTTTTTAAGTCGGCTCTATAAAATGTGGAAAATACTCCGCTGTGCTCCGCATTTTTCACATTTTACAGCCCGACGATAGCAGCGTTTATTTCTTCACGCCTACTTATAAATCCTTCTTGAAACAAAATTAGTGAGTCCTTTACCTTAAAGTTTGATTAGTCGCTGAATCGTGGAAAAATATCGGTGAAGTGGATAGATACCTATTTAAATCAAATTTAATCGCTTATTCAAGGGGTTGCGGTAAGCATCCGCCACGGGAATTGTTTTTTTACCAATGTTGATGGCGCCATCTTGGATGTAGTCAATTTTTGGAACGGCTACGATATACGAACGGTGTACACGTTGAAAAATGGAAGTGGGTAGTTTCTCCTCCAAGGCTTTTAGAGTGATGTGAATGGCATTGAATTTTTCCTTCCCATTTTCACGATAAAAAACTTTCACGTAATCACCCATAGCTTCAAGCCAAAGCAAATCTTCTACCATTATTTTTTTTAAAAGGGTGCCGTCTCTGATAAAAATGAAATTATCGGTGGGTTGCTCCATTTTACTGAGGGGGTCATTTTTAGCATCAAAAAGCAATTTTGCGCGCTCAATAGCCGCTAAAAATCGGGGTACAGTGATGGGCTTTACGATATAATCCGCTACATTCAGCTCAAAAGCCTCCACAGCATATTCTTTTTTAGATGTCGTGAAAATAATAATCGGACGCTGCGTGAGTTGTCGGGTCAGTTCGAGTCCCGTCATATTTGGCATTTCAATATCAAGCAGAATCAAATCCACGGGATTCTGTTGTAAAAAGCTAAACGCCTCAATGGCACTGGCACATTCACCTGCATATTCCAAAAAATCCACTTGGCTCACGAGTTGCTGAAGTGCCAACCGGGCCATTTTATTATCATCTACTATTAGGCATTTTATAGACATTCTTATTTTTTAAGCACAAAGGTAGGCATTACCTCGTATTACCTTTTGGGTATTTAACGATGATTTAAAGCTAATCACCGATACTCTATCTTCCCCGCAGTTCCGATTCTCGGAATGAGGGCGTATTGAACTATGTCCTACTTAATTTGTTAAAAGTGTTTCACCACTATTTTAAAAATCATGCACTATGGTAAAAACGGCACTCATAACAGGAGGCTCAAAAGGAATCGGCTACGGAATAGCTGAAGTTTTAATAAAAGAAGGCATAAAAGTAGCCATCACCAGCCGCACGCAAGAAAGTGCGGATGAAGCAGCGGCGGCTCTTAACACTATCAAAGAGGGTTATGCACTCGGCATTGTATCCGATGTTCGCAACTTAGAATCACAACAGAATGCGGTTGAAAAAGTAGTCACTGCTTGGGGCAGATTGGATTATTACATCGCGAATGCGGGCGTAGGACATTTTGCGAATATCCAAACCCTTTCACCAGAAGAATGGCACGAGATGATTGACATCAATCTGACGGGCGTTTTTTACAGCATAAAAGCCTCTTTGGATGCTTTAAAAGAGTCGAAAGGCTATTTTATCACCATCGCAAGCCTCGCAGGGGCGAACTTTTTTGAAACGGCAGCGGGCTATAATGCGAGTAAATTCGGTTTAGTCGGTTTCACGCAAGCCATTATGTTGGATTTAAGAAAACTGGGCATCAAAGTAACGACCATCATGCCGGGCTCAGTTGCCACGTATTTTAATAATCACACTCCCAACGAAAAAGACGCTTGGAAAATTCAGCCCGAAGATATTGGTCAAATCGTTTCGGATTTAATCAAAATGCCTGCGCGCACTTTACCAAGTAAAATAGAAGTACGCCCTGCTATGACGGCTTCTTAAACTGTGAACTGTTGAACTGTGAGCTGTACCCCCTCAGTATATCGCAGTTCATAGTTCAAAAGTTCACAGTTTTTAAAAAACAGATTGCCGTTTTTTAAAAAAATATATTATTATTGTGGCGATAAAACCACACAATCAAATGCTTCTTAATTTTCCAAGTGACTTTTTTTGGGGAACCTCCACTGCCGCAGCACAAATAGAAACCGCCTCTGACCACAATTGGAAAGGCATAAAATCCCGCGATGGTCATGTATTTGACCGAACCAGCGATCATGAAAAACGCCGTGATGAGGATGTCGAACACATCGCCCGTTTCGGAACAGTTTACAGGTGCAGCGTGGATTGGGCTCGTTTACAGACCGAGCCTTTCGGCAAATTCAACCACAGTGTTGTAGAAGAATACCAGCAGTTTTTCAGAAAGCTGAAAGCGAAGGGCATGAAAATCATGTTCGTGCTGCATCATTTCACCCATCCCACTTGGTTTGAAAAAAAAGGTGGCTGGCTTTATGAGGAAAACGTCAGCTATTTTTCGGATTTTGTTAAAAAATGCCTGAATAATTTCGGCGGCTTTGTGAGCTATTGGAATACTTTCAATGAGCCGAATGTGTATGCTATGAATGCCTTTATGCTCGGCAACTTTCCACCTTTTTCAAAAAGTTATCGAAAAGCCAATGAGATACTTCAAAATATGGGCATTGCGCACGAAACGGTTTACACTATGCTCAAAGTGTACGATAAAAGCATTCCAGTAGGCATTTCACTCAATACCTGTCATTTCTCTGCACAAAATATATTAGGCATTATTCCCGCAAAATTAGTGAATTGGTGGTTCAATAAACGCGCCGCTACTTATTTTGAAACTTGCGATTATTGGGGAATCAGCTACTACGCACACGTTTTATTTGACCCAAAACCCATTTCAGAGGTTCATAGACAGGGCAAATTGGATAAATTGGGTGTTCCTCACGATAAAATGTGGGCTTATAAGCCAGAGGGCTTATTACCCATACTCAAGCGATTTCATAAAAAATACCATAAGCACATCATCATTACTGAAAATGGTATTTGTACCGATAATGACCAGATGAGAATCCAAGCTATTAAAGATTATCTGACGGTGATTCATGACGCCATAAAAGAAGGTGTCCACATTGAAGGTTATATTCACTGGTCTACTTTCGATAATTTTGAGTGGGAATTGGGTCCCACCTACCGCTTTGGATTAATGCGCACCGACCTTTTGACTAAAGATAGAATAGATACTGAATCTGCTCGTTTTTATGAAAAAGTAACGAAAGCAAATTCAGTGGATGTTTAAATTAAAAAAGCCTGATAGAATCATCTATCAGGCTTTTTTAATATTAATAACTACTTGAAAATCAATAAGATGAAGGTGAATACTCATATCTTTCCCAAGCTATCGTGCGCTCATTTTCATCTTTTTTATTCGTGGAAATAAGCCTTCCAGCAGCATCATAATTAAAATTTTTACGGCTGTAATTATTCTCTATCAAGTTCACTCTTTGCTTATCATCATACTCATATCGCTCGATATTGGGCGCTCCACCTTTTTGTTTTTGCATCAACAGCAAATCACCATCATATACCCAAGTGATGCCTTTTCCGTTTTCAAAAGTTTCATCAATCAAATGCTTTTTATCATCATAAGCATTTAAAAAACGGGTAGTTGTACCGTTCGTTACGCGTGTAGTGTGGCGCGTATTTTCATCTACCCACTCTACTTTATCCGTAATTGTCACCTTTTCAGTTATTTTTCGGATAATCGATTCTTGAAGACGATTTTTAACATCGTACACCATTTTTTCGGATACATATATTGAACCATCTGGACGGTTGGTCTTAGATTCCGTCATATTACCGTTTTTATCGTAGGCGTAAGTGGTGGTCAATGTCTCCTTCCCTTCCTCTCTCTTTTCAATAACCAAACCCTCTGCATTGAATTTGTACAAAGTTCTCCACACCATGCCTTGAGTTACCTCACTCGAATCAGTCTTGATTATTTGAGTGAGATTGTTGTTTTTCACATAATCTTTATCCAAAACATCACCCATGAAAGGACGAGTTGAAAGGTAGGCTGCGGAATAAATCGCAATTACAAAAATACATTTCATCATGATCATACTTATTTGTAGTTTTTTTTGATTTAGTGTAAATTCACAAGTCCAAAAATCAAACCACAATTCATTATTTTTTTACCCCTCAGTATTTTTAGTAAAAAACGGTATATTTTACTTTTGTTTAAACAATAATATTATTGAGTGGTCTTTCAACCCGACAGAAAATATCGATTATTTTTAAACGCCTACTTATTTCAATTTAGCCTGATTTCTCAAGCCTTTTTTCTCCAAAACGCGGGTTAGTTTGAAACCTAAAACGGGGAAAAAATTCCCTAATTTGGCAGTTAATCCCCTTGTTGAAGGCACCAGTATCTCTATTTTTTTATGTGTCAGAGCTTTTTGAAAAATAGCTATTTCAATATCTTTTACCGTTAAAAACTTATTTCCTGAAAAAGTCAACGCAGCCGCTTCGTAATCCAATTGAAGGGTCAACATATCAGTTTTAACCAAATCAGGACAAATTACGGATACATCAATCCCTTTTGCATTCAACTCAGGCACAATCGAAAGGGTAAAGCCCCGAACGGCATGCTTGGAAGCGGCATAAACCGATAAACCATGAATAGGCGCAACACCGGCCAAGGATGAAAAATTAATGATGTGTCCACTCCCCTGTTTTATCATCATTTCAGTAGCGAACTTTGTCCCATATAAAACACCTTTAGTATTTATATCTATTTGATAATCAATGCTTTCTGTATCCATTTCTTCCACAAAACCGGGGGTAATTACACCCGCATTATTAATACAAATATCCAATCGACCAAAGTTTTTCGATATTTGAGCCATCACCACTTGCCAATCTTGAGCCTTCGATACATCTAATTTCATAATCAGCATCCCCTCAGTATCCCAATCTTTTAAAGCCGTTTTTAATGCCTCAATTTCAATATCGGTAGCAATGACAGAGTAGTTTTTTTTATAAAAACACTCCGCCAGATGTCGCCCAATGCCTTTGGCGCACCCTGTTATCAATACTACTTTCGGTTGGTATCCCATTTTTTATATAAAATTTGGACAATATACAAAATATAAGTGCATTGCTAATATTATGATTAATAATCCTTCAAATTCTCATTATAAATCATTTTAATTAAAACAAAAAATATCATAAAATACATA
>JANPHO010000206.1:0-10159 GCA_031424515.1 Saprospiraceae bacterium | reverse complement strand
TGAAAATTCTTTAGAAAAACTATAACATTTTTTCCCAATGATGACATCAATGACTGATTTGCGAGGTATATCGTACACAATGAGTTCCCTATTAGCGTGACTGTTGATTTCAGTAAAGCCCTGACTAATTAAAAAAAGCAGTAACATACTGAGGGGGTAATAAAGCAAGCGCGCTTTCCTTATTTTAAAAGCATAATAAAAACCAGATATTGAAAGATATAAGATAACCACTTCCCAAAAACCAAGTAAAAAACCATTAATGACGCTAAATGGTAATTGTTTTATTAAAAAAATAAAGTTATTCATAAGCCATATTGAGCAGAACAAAATTTCGCCCAATAAAAAACCTATCATTTCAATTTTACCAAATCCTAATAGCAGTACGCCTGTAAACAAAGCGAACTCTGATACAGCACCCGCCACTAAGCCTGATAACCAAAAATAAGTTGGAAACTGATGGAAATAATAGAGTGAAATGGGAGCTACCATCATTTGAGCCACTAAGCCTATTGAAATATTTTCCCAAACCCACCTTGAATATTTATTTTTTATCACCCACAACCGTTTTAGCTTTTCACCAAAAAGGGCAATACCAATTACAGCTGCATAAGATAGTTGAAATCCAATATCTAAAATCCAATATGGATTCCACAGTAATAAAATAAGCGCGGATGCCGCTAAAGTATTGAAAATACTTACTTTAATCTTTAATGCCTTTGAAATAGATACTAACCCTGCCATCAAAGCTGCTCTTAAAATGCTCGCCCCTAAGCCCGTAAGCAAAGCGAACAAACCAATGAGGACTATTAAAATCACCGTTTTAATCCATCGCCATCGCCGATTTCCTGTTTTATATAAATTCAAAACCCATTCAATATGATTGAATATCAATATAATATGCATTCCAGAAATAGCCAATATATGCATAGCGCCTGTTTCGATGTAAGCATTTTTAATATCATCAGTAATGGCTTCTTTATTTCCGATTAATAATGCTGCGGCTACTGCATACTCATTTTCAGTGGGTAAATACTTTTTTAAAACGCTTAAAAAATATTGCTGCCATGTCAGTGACAGAGCGTACAGTGCATTGCCTTTGTCATGCGCCAATATTTTAATGTGTTTGAAATCTGTAAAACATTGATAGTGAATATTTTGTAGATGCCAATACCATTGAAAATCAAAAGCATCAGGATTGGTAGGCGAATTAATCCTTTTTATCGCCGAATTAAGCACAATAAAGTCTCCATACTGAGGGGGTGCTGTCAACGAATCTTTTCTAAGGTAAGCTTGCACATTTCCAGTAGCAGCCACAAAAGAATCCAATTCCATACTTTTCACTTCTACAATAAGCCTGTAAAAATTAGCTTTTTCAGCTTTATCCGTCACCACACCTATTATAGTGTGCTGCGTGCTATCTCTTAGATTTTTTTGAAAATGCGTAGATATATTCAATTCATTTTTAAAAAAAGTAAAATCATAGCCCAATGAAAAAAGGAAAAAAGTAATGACTACGCCCCACACCCATCTCCATTTAAATGAAACTTGGAAAATCAGTAATGCAATAGCCGAAAGAAATGAAAATAGTAAAATAACAGTGAAGACCATTGAGGCATCATAATGCCCGAATGTAGCAGCTAATATTCCAAATATAAAAGGAATGATAAGACGGACGAACGGGATTTTTTGCCATTCAGCCATGTTCTAAAAGCAGATTAAGTGTTCTCTAAAGTATGTTTATATTCTTACAAGGAATAAAAATATAAAGACTCTGCTAATATTTAAAAATTTTGGATAATTGTTTGAGATTTTTAAATTTCATATAAACAAATATTTCACGACTCTGAAGATGCCGATTTGCGCTTGCTTTCTTGAAAATTTTTAAGAAAAACCTTTCTCACCCAATGGGGTACAATAATTGCGCCTGCCGCCAAATATGCATAATAGGACATAAGCCGCCAAATAAATGCAATCACGATTGCCACTCCTTTATCTGGTATGAAGTCCATTAAAAAAGGATAAAATGTCGCTTCCGCGAAGCCCGCACCACCTGGGCTTGGACTAAATGCCATGATTACAAACATCGCTTCGAGACGGGAGTACAATAATAACTCCCTAATAAAGCCCAAATCAATATCTGCAATGCCATAAATCAAACATGAAATAAGAAAAAACTTGCATGTCCAAGCCGTAATTGTGCATATAAAAGCCGATACATGTTGTCGCCACCTCAATTTTTTCATTTCGTGGGAAGCCAAAACGATTTCTGAACCCAACCTTTCAGCGCCGACTTTCCACCTTTTTAATAGTGGTAACGAAGCAAAACCCGTCAAAACTTTTTTTATCAAATTGGGATTGACAAACAAACCATAAAATAAAAAAGAGCCATATCCTGCCATAATCACATAAGAAATGTAGAAAATACGTGCGCGCCAGTCCATATCCCAAAAATCGGACATTCCGGGGCGAATCATTTGAGAACCTGACAGCAAATAAAGAAGGGGTAAAGTGCCAATAAAGAAAATAGTATCTAAAACCACTTTATATATCACAATTGTAGCTGTGCGCGCAGCTGAAAGTTTCTCCTGAGTCATTACAAAAAGCGAAACCGCCGAGCCACCTAAAGTAGTGGGAGTTACACATAAACTGAATTCAAAAATGAAAATTAGTTCAACACATTTTCTAAATGTGAAATGCCCTTGAGAAAGGATATACATCCGCATTGAAAAAGCTAAATGCCGAAGAACAAGCAAAATGAAAGCCAAGAATATCCATCCAAAAGTGCTGGCAGTCCAATCTATTTTTTCAAAACTGTTGGGATTTGCATTTAATTGTTTCCAAAGCAAATATCCAACAACGCTCAATCCCAATACAATTGGCAAAACCATGCGCGATACCCTTAGGGAACGCAGCACATTGCGTTGCTCATCCGAAAGTTCTTCTAAATTATCTGTGATTTGCTGTTTGCTCATGCTGCCAAATTATGTATTTTGCACGACTAATGTAGAAGATTAGAGGTGATTTTTTTTAAAAGACTGTTTAAATTAAGGTTATTTAGGTATTCTGACTGAAGTTTTACACAAATTACGTTTTATCAAAATGAAGTTATTAATTTTATGTTCTATTTCAATTTTATAGACATTTCGAGAAATTATGGAAGATAAACTGGTCAAATGGCGATTAATACTTGGAAAACAGTCTAATCCGAATAAAGACACCGAAGAAGAAGGAAGCGGAAAACAATCTGCCGAAACTTTAGAATTAGGCGGTGAAATGAAAAGTATGGACTCCGTGCTCGAAGCCTTGTATGATACGGATAGAACAGGGGGATTGGGCAGTTCGTCACCTAATATCAATCGCTGGTTAGGAGATATACGTAAATACTTCCCGTCCAGTATGGTGCAAGTGATGCAAAAAGATGCATTAGACCGTTTGAACCTCAATCAGATGCTGCTTCAACCCGAAGTTTTGGAAGCCATGCAACCAGATGTAAATTTAGTGGCGACCATACTTTCTTTAAATAAGGTGATGCCTACCCAAACGAGAGAAAGCGCTCGCTTAGTCGTGCGAAAAGTAGTGGATGATTTGGAAAAAAAGTTAGCCCAACCCTTGCGAGAATCCATCAGAGGTGCCATGAATAGAGCTGTGAGAAATCGCCGCCCACGTTATAATGAGATAGATTGGCATCAAACCATTAGAGCCAATTTAAAAAACTATCAAAATGATATTAAAACTATCATTCCAGAACATCTTATCGGGCGCGGTAGAAAAGGGCAAGCATTAAAAAAAGTTATTTTATTAGTGGATGAAAGTGGTTCTATGGCAGCATCAATTGTCTATGCGTCTATTTTAGGGGCAGTAATGGCTACGGTGCGCTCTTTGAAGACCCATTTTATCGTTTTCGATACCGAGGTTGTAGATTTGACCAATGATTTAAAAGACCCCGTAGATTTGCTTTTTGGAACTCAACTGGGCGGAGGTACCGATATCAATAAAGCATTGACTTTTACTGAGGGGATCATTCAAAATCCGTCGGATACTATTTTAATATTGATTTCAGACCTTTTTGAGGGTGGAAGTGCCGAGTCAATGCTTAAAAAAGCCTATTCAATTAAGCAATCTGGGGTGAATTTTATCACACTTTTGGCATTGAACGATGAAGGGAAACCTTCTTATGATAAAAATATTGCTTCTAAATTGAGTGCTATGGATATTCCGGCATTCGCGTGCACACCTGATAGATTCGCTGATTTAATGGCATCTGTTATTCAAAATACTGCTTTTAGTGCTTAGTGCTTGAAACTGGATTTACCAAGCACTAACAACCAAGCACTAAGCACTATAATTTTATCTTCTTCAATCTATCCATTTCTTTTTTATTCTCGCGCTCTTTGATGGTCGCTCTCTTATCGTATGATTTTTTACCTTGAGCCAAAGCGATTTCTAATTTTGCAATACCTCTTTCATTAAAATAAATGCGATAAGGCACAATTGTAAAACCTTTTTCACTCACACGACGCAAGAGTGTCTTCAATTCAGCACCCCTCAGTAAAAGCTTCCTCAATCGGCGAGCCTCATGGTTGTAAATATTACCTTGAGAATATTCTGCCACATACAAGCTTTTAACATATAATTCCTCTCCTACAAAATAGCAAAATGCATCATTCAAGTTTGCCATGCCTTCCCGCAATGCCTTCACCTCTGTACCTTGAAGCATAATACCCGCTTCGTACTTTTTTACAAAATAGTATTCGTACTCTGCCTTCCGATTTACTATTTCCGCACTCTTAAACCTTTTCTTTTTATCCGACATATATTAAAATTAGCCTTTTCAATATTCATAAATCCTGATTTGCTACCCCCTCAGTATTTTAACCTTAAATTGCATTTTTAAGTAGTTGGGCTAAAATAAACGTGGTTTTCTTTCTGAGTCGGCTCTCAAAATTATAGAAAATACTCCGCTGCGCTCCGCATTTTCTATAATTTTAAGCCCGACAGAAAACCACGTTTATTTTCATACGCCTACTTACAACCATTTTTTCTTTTTAAAATAAATTAATTGTAAAACAGCTATCAATATCATTACTCCCCATAAAATAAAATACCCTTTTTCATGATGTAACTCTGGTAAAATGTCAAAATTCATCCCATAAATACCCGCTAAAAAGGTCAAAGGAATGAAAATAGCAGATACAATCGTGAGCACTTTCATGACATGATTCGCCTTATTGGACACTTCTGCGTGGTATAAATCATTTAAGTTATTCAACATATCCCTTTGGCTTTCTATTATTTCAATAACGCGCTGCACGTGGTCATACAAATCACGAGCAAAAATAGTTGTGCCTTTTTCCACAAAATTACTATCCTCCCGCATAAAACGCCCGACTACATCCCTTAAAGGCATTGCTACCCGTTTTATTTCCGAAAGTTGCCGCTTTATTTTATAAATTTCATTCCTTGCCGAGGTATCAAAATTAACTAAAATTTGGTTTTCAATTCCATCTATTGATTCCTCTGTTTTATCTAAAATAACAAAATACTGATCCACAATGCTATCAATCAAGGTGTAAGTCAAATAATCCGCCCCTTTTTGTCTTATTTTACCCACACTCAAATTGAGCCGCTCTCTTATGTTTAGAAACAAGTCATCCTCATCTTCTTGGAAGGTAATCAAAAAATCTTTATTAAAAAAGAAAGCAATTTGCTCATTATAGAATCCTTGCTGAGTATCATTAAAACGCAATGCTCTTACTATCAAAAAAATGCCATTGTGGTAGTCCTCCCATTTAGGTCGTTGGGCAGTATTCAAGATATCTTCCAATGCTAATGGATGTAAATGAAACGTATGCCCAATATGCTCCACAAGTGCTACATCATTCAAGCCTCTTACATCATACCAAGTGACCACCCCATCAGTAGGAAGCTGGTCGCACTCCATTCCTTTCAATAATTTCTCTGAAATAGTGTTCTCATTATATGACATTAAAGTAACATCTGGATTCATCACATGAGTGTCACCAGTATAGACCAATGTGCCCGGTGGCAATCCTGTCTTCCCTTTCCGTTTCTTTTTATTTCTTGACATAGATAATCAATGTAACTTACACCTATTAGAACAAATGTTCTATTTTATAAAACGAAGCTTTATATACTACCTAATTGGGTCTCCAAATTAACTCTAATAAAAAAAATTACGTGTTTATTATAAAATATTAAAAAAAGCAGCAACTTTTCTATACAAAAGGTTGCAAAATGGCTATTTTAGAACATTTGTTCTAATTCGTAAAATTATATTTCAATATGCAATAAATAGCTCTAAAACCATCTTTCCAACCTATTTTTTTGCCTTCAGCGTACGACCTTCCGTAATATGAAATCCCCACTTCATAAATGCGGATATTGGGAATTCGAGCCACTTTCGCCGTTACCTCAGGCTCAAATCCAAATCGATTTTCTCTTAAATTCAGTTGCTGAATGACTTCCCTTTTAAATAACTTATAGCACGTTTCCATATCCGTTAAGTTCAAATTCGTGAGCATATTGGATAAGAAAGTCAACCATTTATTACCGATTGAATGCCAAAAGAATAAAATCCGATGCGGCTTACCACCTATAAAACGCGAACCGTACACGACATCCGCAAATTCATCTAAAATGGGTTGAAGTAAAATATTGTACTCACGCGGGTCGTATTCCAAATCTGCATCTTGAATAATGACATAATCGCCCGTAGCATGTTGAATTCCCGTGTGCAAAGCAGCCCCTTTCCCCTGATTTTTTTCATGTTTAAGATACATGATATTTAGGTCAGGATTCTTTTTAATGTACGATAAAATAGCCCCCTCAGTATCATCCGATGAACAATCGTTGGTAATAATGATTTCCTTTTCAATTGAATCCACCAAAGCCACCGCTTTTACTCTATCCAATATCAGATGAATCGTCCGTTCCTCATTATAAGCAGGTATAACTATCGAAAGCTTTTTTATCATAAAATTTTACTAATTATTTCTTTAAAATATCTAGAAACGCCTGCAAATATAAAAGAATTGGACGCTCTAAGTGTAGAATACCTCATTTAAAAAAGACCTCTTTCATATTCAATGATGCGAATCACAACTTTTTTCAATTAATTTCATCAAAAAGTATAAAACTTTGAACAAACTCTCTGATTTTACTCAAGTTTTTTTGCTTTATTGAAATGGAACGCGCTAAAGATTGTTGCAGAAGTTTTAAGTATTAAAGCTCATTTACGAAATTGGGTCATATTTAACATTGGTAATAAATCTAATATTATCTTTCGACATCCTTAAGAACACTAACTAACTGATTTAAATAATTGAAGAATAATCCATTGAAAAAGATACACTTCATACGGGTGCATAAGGAATTTATATCAATACTTTAAATTGACTTTCTATTAAAAAGGCATGGTGTTATTACCAAGCCTTTTATTTTTTTCGTACTTTTGCACTTCCCTAAGTAGCGGTCGAAAATAAACACCTACTTGACGGAGACTATCGCCAAATATTTATATTCATGAAGAAACATATTCCAAATACGCTTACTTTGCTCAACCTCTTTTGTGGTTGTTGTACGATTGTAAGTATACTCAATGGGCAATATACTGAGGGGGCTTTTTTCACGGGTATCTCTTTAATTGCCGATTTTTTGGACGGCTTTGCTGCCCGCCAATTGGGTGTGAGCTCTCCATTGGGCTTGCAATTGGATTCATTAGCTGATATGGTATCGTTTGGTGTGGTGCCCGGGGTGATTATTTTTGAATTGCTTAAATGGCATGACACGACACCCGTGATTTTGGGATTGAAAGATGTGTCCAATTCAAATTTTTCACTGAGTACTTTACTGGCTTTTGTAGTGACTCTTTTCTCTTGCTTGCGCTTAGCCAAATTCAATATAGATACACGACAGACCAAAAGTTTCATAGGGCTAAATACGCCCTCAAATACTGTTTTTTTCGTTGGCTTGATGCTTATTGCGGAACATAATTCATTCGGATTGGCATATTTGGTATCGAATCCAGTTTTTATTTATTGTTTAATTCCTGTTTCATCTTATTTATTGGTTTCAGAAATTCCGATGTTTAGTATGAAAGGTGGTTTGGATAAAATGAAAATAGCTTATCTCATTTTATCTTTATTATTGGTCCTCGCATTTAAAGAAGTGGCATTATCACTTGTTATGATACTTTATGTAGTCATCAATATTTTTAATAATTTATACCATAAAAAGATGACCCCCTCAGTAAATCACTGATTTCGAGGCAGTTAAAAGAAATATTTATTTATCATTTATAGTCAATTAATTATGAAATTCATCGCTGAAATAGATGTCATGCCGCATAAGGAACTTCTTGATCCACAAGGCAAAACGGTTGCAAATAACATGAATCACATTGACATTTCGGGTGTCGAAGATGTCCGCATTGGTAAACACATTCGGTTGGTCATCGCCGCTGAGAGTGAAACAGATGCTCGTGAAAAAGTAGATACAGCTTGCAAAAAGCTATTGATTAATCCTATTATGGAAAACTATTCTTTTACATTGAAAGGTGAATAAAGAGTATTGTCGTATGACTATATTGTTGTATTGTTTTGCTAATTAGATGTAGAATTTTAATTGAAAACAATACAACAATACAACAATACAACAATACAACAATACAACAATACAAACCAATGCTCTATCTTGTTCCTACACCTATCGGAAATCTTGAAGATATTACCCTTCGTGCATTGCGCATTTTGAAAGAGGTAGATATTGTATTGGCAGAAGATACACGAACTTCCAAGAAATTATTTCAACACTATGAAATACAAACCCCGCTCAGAAGTTTCCATATTCACAATGAGCATGGAGTACTGAGGGGTATCATGGAGCAATTAAAAGGCGGTGCGACGATTGCGTTGGTGAGCGACGCTGGTTCGCCAGCTATTAGCGATCCGGGATTTTTACTTGTACGCGAGTGTGTTCGTGAAGGCGTGAGAGTAGAAGCCCTTCCGGGCGCAACGGCTTTTGTTCCAGCACTTACAGCTTCAGGTTTGCCTTGCGATATGTTTCACTTTGAGGGTTTCTTACCACATAAAAAAGGTCGCCAGACCCGTTTAAAATATTTGTCGAGTCTTGAAAATACCTTTATTTTGTATGAAAGTCCACACCGATTGGTAAAATGCCTCGAGGAGTTGTCTTTACATTGCGGAATTGAGCGTTTAGCTTGCGTATGTCGAGAGATTACCAAATTACACGAAGAGATAAAAACTGCCCCTCTCAGTATTTTAGCCAATTATTACAAAAATGAAGGTGTCGCAAAAGGTGAAATAGTGATAGTCGTTGCTGGGAAATAGAAATGGTGTCATTTAAATGTTAATCGCCTGTTAATCGTTTGATTATTAATTTTTCATATTGAAATTTTATATTTATTTGTAAAATGTTTCATACTCTTTAAAACAGCTATAAGTCTTATTTGATAATTACATAATCGTATTGACATGAATAACAGAACCATTCAGCGAGTCGTTATTTTAGGTGCTATTGCTATTTTGTTTGTGATTGGCACTCAAGCCTACTGGGTAATGCGCACATGGAATGTCAATGAAAGAGATTTTGACCGGACGGTGAATATCGCCTTGCTCAATGTAGCCAAAGAGCTTTCAGTGGTTAATCAAAGTATTTTACCGCCTCAAGATTTGATTACACGGACATCTTCTAATACATATGCTGTCAACATCAATAGCCAAATTGATGCTCGCAATTTAGATTTTTACCTTAAAAAACATTTTGAAGCAGCCACTCTAAATGAAGATTTTGACTATGCAATTTATGACTGCCATGATGAAAAAATGGTATATGGAAAATATTTCTCTTATTCACCTTCTTCAGCAGATTCATTGAATGTAAAAAAGGATTTTCAACCCTTAGAGGATGCGACTTACTTCTTTGTAGTGCGTTTCCCTAAACGCTCTTCATATTTGTTGGGTAGTATGGCTTTGACGGTTGTTTTAACTGTTGTTTCCTTATTGACGGTATTGTTTTTTATATATTCTATGCTCATTATTTTAAGGCAGAAAAGGCTTTCAGAGTTGCAAAAAGATTTTATCAATAATATGACTCATGAATTCAAAACCCCTATTTCTAC
>JANPHO010000205.1:0-20424 GCA_031424515.1 Saprospiraceae bacterium | reverse complement strand
GGTTTGGCAACGGGTTCCACTCCCACATCACTTTATTCTGAACTGATTCGCCTTCATCGGGAAGAGGGTTTGAGTTTTAAGAATGTGGTTTCATTCAATCTTGATGAATATTTTCCGATGCCACCCGATGCTCTACAGAGCTACGTGCGCTTTATGCGAGAGCATCTTTTCGATAGTATTGACATTGATTTTGAAAATATCAATATTCCAGACGGAACGGCTGCGAAAGAGGATGTAGCTGAATTTTGTAAAAAATATGAAGAAAAAATACGCTCTTATGGCGGTTTAGACCTCCAAATTTTGGGTATTGGTCGCACGGGCCATATTGGTTTCAATGAGCCCGGTTCAGGTTTGAAATCGCGTACACGGATGATTACACTCGACCAAATGACCATTACAGATGCGGCAAGCGACTTTTTCGGCGAAGAATATGTACCACGTAAAGCTATTACGATGGGCGTAGGGACCATCATGGAAGCAAAAGAAATCATTTTGATGGCTTGGGGTGAAGGCAAATCACACGTGATTCGTAAAACGGTTGAAGGAGAAATCAGTGACCATGTGCCAGCAACATATCTTCAAAATCACCCAAATACCACTTTTTATCTGGATACAGCCGCCGCCGCTGAGTTGACTCGCTATAAAACACCGTGGTTGGTGCGGGAGTGTGATTGGAATGACGATTATTTAATAAAGCGTGCTGTTATTTGGTTGAGCCAAAAAGAGAAAAAACCGATTTTGAAACTGACCAATAGCGATTACAGTGAAAATGGTATGAGTGATTTGGTGACAGAATACGATAATGCTTATGGTGTCAATTTGAAAGTATTTAGCAAACTTCGTCATACTATTTCGGGTTGGCCTGGTGGAAAGCCGGATGACTCTAATGCCAATCGTCCCGAAACCAATCCTCAATTTCCGAAGCGGGTTATTATTTTCAGCCCGCATCCAGATGATGACGTGATCTCGATGGGCGGAACTTTTATTCGCCTTGCCGACCAAGGGCATGAAGTGCACGTGGCGTATCAAACCTCGGGCAATATTGCCGTTTTTGATGATGATGTGGTGCGTTTTGTGGATTTTGTCAACGATTTTCACGCTGATTTCGGATTGGATAGAGGCGTAACTCAAATGATGTTTGAGGGTATTCAAAATAGATTAAAAGATAAAAAGGCTGGTGAAGTGGATGCCGCTGAGATACAAAAACTGAAAGGTCTTATCCGCCGAGGCGAAGCCAAAGCGGGTTGCCGTTACGTGAGCGAAGATGTAATACCGCATTTTTTAGATATGCCTTTTTATGAAACGGGTACTGTGAAAAAGAAACCCCTCAGTAAAGCGGACATCGATATCATTAAAAACCTTTTAACGGAAGTAAAACCACATCAAATATACGCAGCGGGTGATTTGAGTGATCCGCATGGCACGCACCGCGTATGTCTTGACGCTATTTTTCAAGCTGTACACGAACTAAAACACAATGCTTGGATGCAGGAATGCAGCGTCTGGCTTTATAGAGGTGCGTGGCACGAATGGGAAATTGAAAATATTGACATGGCAGTACCCCTCAGTCCAGATGAGTTATTGCGCAAGCGCAGAGCCATATTCAAGCACCAAAGCCAAAAGGATAGACCGCTCTTCCCTGGATCGGATTCCCGCGAGTTTTGGCAAAGAGCCGAAGAGCGTAACAGAGGAACTGCTAAAGTTTATGACCAATTAGGCCTACCAGAGTATGAAGCTATTGAAGCTTTTAAGAAATGGGAGTTTATGTAAGCTTTGATATTTTTTAAAACATTAATAGCCGACCCCTCAGTATGGAGTCGGCTTTTGATGCTTTAAAAGGCTCAATTTATATACCCTAAAATACTTCACCGTCCAAATCAGGCAATAAATATTATAAATAAATAGAACGCTTAACCAAACTGGCTTGTCCATCAAATGACTGAAAAGGATTAACGTAGGAACTGTCAATACAATTCTAACGATTTCAGATGTAAAAAGCCAGCGTTTGGACTCTAAAATACCGCTCCAATTAATGACAAGGTGCCATAGAAGGATGCTGCCAATAATGCGTTCCCAAGTACTCCAAATGGTCTGGGGGCTGATTATGAGCATCATCAAACTGACGCCAAATATAGCACTGAGTATTAAATAGAGTTTTGAATGGGGGAGTGATTGTACTGTTAATCGGTGTTGATTTTGAATAGTGATTTCTACGAGGGGTGGCTTTGGTGGTAAATTAGCGGGTCGCCAACCGAGAGGCATGAACCAAATACGTATTTTGTCCCACCAATTATCGGCAGCAACAGCATCTTTCCAGAGCAGGCTATAATAATGAAAATTGATGACTATCGGATTCCATGTCTGCGGGTGGCTGTACATGCCGTAGAGGACTTTATCGGTTTCTTCTTCATAAGTGCCAAATATTCTATCCCAAATGATGAGAAATTCGCCATAATTTTTATCCAAATATTTAAAATTCACGCCGTGGTGTACGCGGTGGTGAGAGGGTGTGGTAAAAATGTATTCAATCCAACGCCACAGTTTAGGGATAAATTCGGTGTGGTGTAAAAAGGATATGAAAAGGTGAATCGCCGTCATCATATAAATATCAAATGGCTTAAATCCAATAATGGTAAGAGGCCAGAAGAACATAAATGAAAACAGCCGTTGTGTTACACTTGCACGTAAGGCAACAAAAAAGTTCATTTCTTCGGCGCTGTGGTGTGGTGAGTGGGCAGCCCACATGATATTGATTTCGTGTCCCCACCTGTGCACCCAATAAAAGATAAAATCAATGCTAAGTAAAAGAATCACGAAATTATACCACGTCATAGGGATATCATCAATTAAGCGGTAATTTTCCCACAGGTAGCCGTAGCCGACGTATACGCCTGCTGCGACCAATACATTGACAGTTTGATTGCCGAGTGCAGTGCCGAAATTGGCAATGGCTTCTGAAAAAGTGATATAATTTTTTTTATAAAAAAGACACAAGCCTATTTCAATTAAAATGAAAAACAAGGCAATGGGTGTGAGTAAGGCATAAATATTCTGGGTGGAGATTAAAAATAGCGGTATCATCGTGATTTGGTTTTATAATTAGCTGATTTCGAGAATCGATACTGAGGGGTCTCATTTTATGATATTCAAGAGGAATATGAATAAAACGCTTTAAAATTAATTTTTTTATGGTAAAAATTCAAGTTTTACTGTATAATTATTTTTAATCTTGCCCCCCTTAGTATGGAGTGAGATTTTAGGGTTTTTTAATAAAAAATAGCCACTGAAATACATTCAGTGGCTATTTGTAAAAAGTAAATGCGAAGATTTACTTCTTCTTCATCTGCTTGCGGATGGCTTTCATGGTTTTATCCAACTCCTCCGTATTTTTACTTTTATAGGTTTTATATACTTTTTCTTCCCACTCTGCAAAAGCACCTTCGGGATCATCTTTTGTATTTAATTCAAAAGCGATATTGTAGTTAAAGGCTTTTTCAGCATCTTCAATGCGCTTATCTGTTTCTGCTTTTTTGAAATAGCGCAATGCATCCTTGGGGAATCTCTCCATAAGGCGCATATTATATTTGCCCAAGCTATCGGCCAATCCGGCTTCGGTGGCGTACCAGTTAATGAAAGCCAGTATGTGAATGTACAAAGGGCGAGTGTCGGCATCAGCACCAGTCGATTTTTCAAGGACTGCAAAAGTAGCTTTATCCTCTTTGGGTTGCTTTTTGCCGTTGACAATATCTAAGGCTTCGGGCAATATATAACTATATGCCATTAAAGTATCAAGTGGTTTTCCGAGAACAACCCTCATTTTTAGAGGATATTCCTCCATATTGACTTCTTTTTTCTTACCTTTTTGACTGTAAGCAGCGACGGAAAATACAGAAAGCACGAGTACAATAAGTAGTCTCATTTTAATATTTTTAGATGGTGAAAAATGTACGTTAATTAACGTTTGAAAGAAAGTTGAAAATTATGTACTTAAAATAACTTTTCAACATTATTTATCAGTTTTATTAAAAAAATATCAATGTTGATATCGATTCACAAAACGCATTATTGCCTTTTTTTATTTTGTCGTGAAAGGGACAATTATTGCTTGTTTAAGCTCCAAATTATATAGGAGTAATGTCATTTGTTAAAAAGATAATATTAGTGATAAATTTATTTTTATAGAAAAATGAATTTTGTCTATTAAAACTCTATTTTAGCATTTTCTTAAGGAGTTTTAGAAAATAATATCATTGAAATATGAGTTAAATATATCAAATTTGCTCTTAGATGTTTTATTCTTTCAAAAAGAAATGTATAAAATCGACTTTAGGAATTTTTTAACAGCTTTTTAACGTATTTTAATCATGTTTTAAGGAATGAAATTATGGAATTTGAGTCATTTTATACTCATATATAAATAAGGAAAACTTTTAAACGAATATAATAACCAATAACAAAATAATCATTCAATTTTATGAACAACATACTATTGTTCTTTCAAAGTACAGCCGCTACGACAGCCGCTGCCGCAGAACCAGCAGGTCAGGAGAGTATTTTTGAGTTACTTTCACACAGTACCATGGGCTTAATCATTATGATTTGCCTTTTGATAATGTCAATCATAGCTGTGGCTATATTTTTTAGCCGTTACATGACTATTCAGAAAGCGAGCCAAATCGATGAAGGATTCATGAATAATATCAGAGCACACGTGCAAAATGGTAATATTGGTGCTGCTCGTACATTGTGTCAAAAGACAGATTCGCCTGTGGCGCGCATGGTTGAGAAAGGTTTAATGCGTATCGGCAAGCCACTGGCTGATATCGAACATGCTATTGAAAACGTGGGTCGTCTTGAAATTTTTAAATTAGAGAAAAACTCGAATGTGTTGGCAATTATTGCAGGTATTGCCCCGATGTTTGGTTTTTTAGGAACGATTGCGGGTATGATCACTACATTTAAGGATTTATCCGTGGCGGATAACCTGTCAATCAGTACCATTTCTGGTGGTATTTATGTTAAAATGTTTACATCTGCGGGCGGTTTGATAGTGGGTATATTTGCTTATGTAGCGTATAGTTACTTGAACTCTATGATTGACAGAATTGTCAATAAAATGGAGACGAGTACATTTGAATTTATTGACTTACTTCAAGAGCCTACGGCATAAAACAAGAAGAAAATGGCATTAAGGAAAAAGAAAAAACATGCTGCAGAAGTCAATATGTCGTCCATGACGGATATCATCTTCATGTTGCTGATATTCTTTATGTTGACTTCTACGCTCATCAAGTATTTGCCGTTTAAATTGCCAGAATCCAGTCAAAGAACCAATGCGAAGATAAAAACAACGGTTGGCATCGAGAAAAGTGGACGGCTCACGGTAAATGACCAGACGGTCAGTGCTGCTCAATTAGAGCCGTTATTGAAAGCTTCTTTGGCGATTTCACCTGATAAGCCCAATCCAACGATAACCATTGCGGCGGAGGAAGGCGTACCATTTGGGCAAATTACTAAAGTTATGGCTGTAGCCAATAGGCTTAAAGCGAGAACGATATTGGCTACAGCACCGATAGAATAAATCTGTTTTGTGCTTAGTGCTTAGTTCATAGTGCTTGGTTTCATGACGCAAGCACTAAGCACTAAGCACCAAGTACCAAGCTCAAAATTTAAAGAAATGAGATTGCGTGAAAAACAAGAATTGAGTGGTGAAATGGGGATGTCGTCCATGACGGACATTATCTTCATTTTATTGATATTTTTTATGATGGTCTCGACCATGACGCACCCGAGTGCTTTGAATCTTTCCTTGCCCGGTAATGCCAAAACGGCGACTAAAGCAGTCAAGTCAACCGATCATTTGGATGATATAGGCATCACAGCGAGCGGTAATTTCATTTATAATAATGTCACCACGCCTTTAGATAAGATTAAAAGCTATTTGGAGAGGAATAAATTGAAGATTAAAGACTACAAAGTCACCGTTTCCCCTGATTCTAAAGCACCCGTTGAAAAGGTGGTAAAAGTATTAGATATGACCCAATCACTCAATATTACCTCTGTTTTACAAGCAGAATCGGAATAATACTGAGGGGTATCATTAAAACGGATAAGAATCTAATTCAACTTAAGTAGTTTTAAAACTTTTAAAAATCAAATTTTATATCATTTAAATTTTGATTTAAATAAAATGGACAATAGAGAAAAAATAGAGCAGGAAAATAATCAGAAAGCAACCTTGTTGAGTTTGACTTTGCATACTTTGCTTTTGCTGGGAGTGATATTCATGCCGACTGTATCATCACCTCCTAAACCGCCTGATTCAAAAATAGTGGTGGAATTGCCGACGGATTTGATGGGTGGAGGCCCTTCTTTAGGGCTTCCCGACGAAGGCAGCGGTAATAATCCAGCGCCCGGCAAACCTGATCCGAATGCAGGTAATAGTGCGTCTAATCCGGAGCCAGTTAGGCCAACACCAGAGCCAGTGAAACCCGCTCCGGCGCCTAAGCCCGTGATTTCAAAACCTGTTACGCCTCCGCCTTCTAAAAGAGTGGAGACTACAGAAGATCCAAATGCGGCGGTTGTACGCAGACAGCAGGAGGAAACACGTAAAAAAGTAGAAGAGCAGAAATATAGAGATGCTCAAGCAGCCAAAGAAAAACAACGCCAAGTAGATGATGCAAGAGCTGCCGAAGCGCAGCGGCAGGCTGATGCTGCTGAACGCGCTCGTGCTGAACAAGCTGCGAAAGATAAATTCAAAGGTCGCTTTGGCAACGGTACGTCAAGTGGTCAAAATGGCGGTGGGGGTACTGGTACAGGGCGAGGCAACACTGGGAAACCTGGTAATCAAGGCAGACCCGATGGTGACCCTAATTCTGATAACCTTGACAAAGGCTTTGGTCGTGGACCGGGTATTGGTGGTGGATTGGGCGGTCGTTCCGTTCGTTCTGCCCCAAAATTGGAGGATAGTTCACAAAAAGAAGGTACAGTATGCGTGGATGTCTGCGTGGATTCTGATGGAAATGTGGTTTCCGCAAAATATAGAGCAGTGGGTTCTACTACGAATGATGGTGAATTGACAGCCAAAGCGGTACAAAACGCCCGTAATTATAAGTTTGCAGCGGGTTCAGCTGAAAAACAATGTGGTGTATTCACTTATAAGTTTACGTTGAGATAAAAGATTAAAGATGTGAGACGCAAGATTGAAGATGTAAGACTAAAGATTAAAGACGTTGGACAAGCTCTTTAATCTTACGTCTTCAATCTTACGTCTCACATCTTTTATTTACATATACTGAGGGGGTAAAAACTCCAATGGGGAAGTCAGAAATGTCTTCCCTTTTTTGTTACTTTGCACTCATAATCGGATACATTTATGACTTATCAACAGACACTCGACTACCTTTATAGCCAACTCCCCATGTTTCAGCGCGTGGGTACTTCGGCTTTTAAAAAAGATTTGACCAATACTTTGGCATTATGCGAAGCATTGGGTAATCCACAAAGCACATTTCCGACCATTCACATCGGTGGAACGAATGGGAAAGGTTCTTCGGCGCACGCTATGGCGGCTATTTTACAAGCAGCGGGCTATAAAGTGGGGCTTTATATTTCACCACATTACAAGGATTTTAGGGAACGCATCAAAATCAATGGCGAGTATGTCTCAAAATCGTATATCAAGCAATTTGTTAAAAATAATATTCCTCTTTTTGAAAAAATACAGCCTTCTTTCTTTGAAATGACGGTGGCAATGGCTTTTGACTACTTCTATACTGAGGGGGTGGACATAGCAGTCATAGAAGTCGGATTGGGCGGTCGTTTTGATTCTACGAATATAATTTCACCGCTCATGAGCGTCATTACCAATATTAGCCTCGACCACATGGATATGCTGGGCGATACAATTCCTCTAATTGCCTTTGAAAAAGCGGGGATTATCAAGCCCAAAACGCCAATTGTGATTGGTGAAAAGCAGGAAGAGACCACGCCTGTATTTTTAGAAGGTGCTACAACTAAGGATGCACCCATCTATTTCGCTTCTGAAAATGTGAATATTCAATTAATTAAAAGTGAAAACAGTATCACCGATTTTGAATATTCAAACTATAATATTCATTTTAAAAACGAGTATTCTGCTTTTAAAAAACTGGATAATTTGCGGGTAAATTTGAGTGGTGATTTTCAAGAAAAAAATGTCGCCACCGTTTTAGAAGCGGTCAATATTTTAAATCATTTTACTGATTTTAAAATAAATGAAAGCCAATTGCGCTATGGTTTGGAGCATTTAAAAAGCCTGACAAAATTCATTGGACGTTGGCAAGTCATAGGCAGTGAACCCACTATTTTATGCGATTCTGCGCACAATGAAGGCGGTTTGAAATACGTTTCAGAACAACTTAAAGCATTGATTTACAAGCGATTGCACGTAGTGGTTGGATTTGTGAAAGATAAAGACCTTTCTAAAGTTCTGAAACTTTTACCTCAAAATGCTATCTATTATTTCGCAAAAGCAGATATTCCACGCGGCTTAGATGCCGAAATACTGAGGGGTATGTCAGCCGAGCATGGGCTCAAAGGAAAGGCGTATAAATCAGTTCGTCAAGCTTTAGCGGCAGCAAAAAAAAGTGCTGAAAAGGAGGATTTGATATATGTGGGCGGGAGCATATTTGTGGTAGCAGAAGTGCTGTGATTTTAACCGTGGCACCCCGAGTGCTCGGGGTGCCACTGATTTAAACTATTAACCAATTTTTACCGAAGTCATCGAGAACGAACCACCCACAACGGCATCATTAAAAAAAGATAAATCTTCCTTTTTACCTCTTAACGCAATAGAGTAAAGCATGGGCAAATAATGGTCAGGTGTAGGCGCCGAAAGCCTTAAAGCTGTGCTATATTTTTCAAAATTAATGAGCGATTTGAAATCATTATCGGCTATCAATTTTTTAAAACTTTCATTCGCCTCTATTGCCCAATCATGCCCGAAATGAGCGTTAAAATCACCGATGAATCGAGCGTATTGAAAATTATGCACCATATTGCCGCTGCCAATTATCAACACGCCTTTTTTACGAAGCCCCTGGAGTTGTTGAGCTAAATTATAATGGTATTCAGCTCCTTTTGTGTAATCCAAACTCAATTGCACAATGGGAATATCAGCGTTGGGATAAAGATGTTTTAACACACTCCACGCCCCGTGGTCGAGTCCCCAAGCTTCATCCAAGCCTACGGGTGTAGATTCAATAATTTTTTTAGTTTCGTCGGCCAGCCATTTACTGCCATTGGCGGGATATTGAGCGTCAAAAAGGGCTTTTGGAAAACCACCGAAATCATGTATCGTTTTAGGTTTTTCCATTGCAGTCACGAAAGTCCCTTTGGTTTCCCAATGGGCAGAAACCATCAAAATAGCGGTCGGTTTCGGGATTGTTGCAGCTACCTTTCTCCAACCTTTTGAAAATTCATTATCTTCGATGGCATTCATGGGGCTACCATGTCCGATGAAAAGCACAGGCATTATTTCGTCCTGTTCTTGCATGTCATCGGTTATCGTTTTAAGCGAGCTTAATGTTGTCATTGCGGATATTGCTAATGCTGATTTTATGAAATCTTTACGGTTCATGCTTTAATATTTTGTAATTTCTGAGCATAAATATACGAAATTATAAGAATTCCTAAAAATACAAGTGGTGCAATTGCCATTGAAAAAGGGTCGCCGCTTGATAAATGAGCATAAGCCGCAGAAATAAACACCAATGCAAAGCCAAAATAGGCAAACTGTTTAACAGTGTAAGGTATCATTGGTATTACTAAAGCCAACGCTCCTAAAATTTTAGCAATGCCTAATTCTTCTCTAAAATAATCTGGAAATCCTAAATGGGTAAAAGCGGCTTTCATTTCAGGATTAGTGAAATAATTGAAAGCACTGAATAGCATCATCAAGGCAATTAAACCTGTACTAACCCAAAAAATGATTTTGTCTTTTTTCATCTGAAATTAAATTTTTTGATTTTTAAAATTACTATTGTATCTTTGCTAACTAAAAGTTAGTTAGTTGCTTATCGTATGCAAAGATACTAAAGTGACTATCATCTAAACAAGTAGGAACTTGGTGGTCTTATACTTACTTGAAAGAAACTATTATTGAAAATCAATGAGTTATGATGGAAAATATTTTAGAAAAAAAAACATGATCAAAGTAAATGCGTCATCCGAACCGTATTGGATAGGTTCGGAGATAAGTGGTCAATACTGGTTTTGATGGTTTTAGGGGATAAAAAAAAGATGCGTTTTAATGAAATTAATAAATATATTGATGATATTTCACAGAAAATGCTCACGGTCACCTTGCGTACTTTAGAAGCTGATGGCTTGGTAAAACGGACAATTTATCCCGAAGTGCCGCCGAGGGTAGAGTATGAAATAACGGAATTGGGTAAAAGTCTTGTGCCTCATATCACTAATTTAGCTATTTGGGCGAAGGAGAATTTGGCGGAGATTACCGAATCAAGGAGAAAATTTGGTCTATAAAATAATATTGTTGTACAATTTTCTCACCACATAAGGCACAATAGTTAGGTTACATAGAACACATAGAATTTTCTGCTCAAAATTTATGTGTTCTATGTAACCTAACTACTGTGCCTTATGTGGTAAATAAAAAGTGTACAGTAATATTCTGAAAATATTAAATCTTTTATGCCTCCAAAAGGGGTGTAACTAAGTTTTGTAGAAAGCTATTTAAAATCGCACATAAAATTTTGAAATTCTGATTTATATCACAATTACGTATTGGAAACCACGAATTTTCCGAATTTACGAATTTTACCAATCTACGTGTTGACCAAAAATCAAGTCAAATGTCACCAAAATTGCCCTAAAGGGCAATTTATTAGTAAAATTCGCTAAAATTGTCAACACATGGATTGGTAAAATTCGTAAATTCGTAAAATTCGTGGTTCCATACACGTAGTTGTGGCATAAATATGAATTTTAGATAATTTTCTACAATTCTTGGTTACACCCCTCCAAAAGCCCTTGAAATGGGCTTTATACTGAGGGGTAGTCGGTGCAACGTTTCAAGTTGAAAAACATGAAATCAAATCAAATTTTTGTACAAAATCATCATATATGGATTCTACGTTACAGCTTATCGACCTTTTAAAACTTGAAAAAATCGAGGAAAATATATTCAGAGGTCAGAATTATCAAGCACCTTGGGGGCGTGTTTTTGGCGGTCAAGTATTAGCTCAATCTCTTCACGCTGCCTACCAAACGGTTGATCCAGAGCGGGCTGTGCATTCATTGCACTCTTATTTTTTGCTGTCCGGCGATTTGTCGTTGCCCATTATTTTTAATGTAGAACGGATACGTGACGGAGGAAGTTTTTCAACGCGTAGGGTAGTGGCGGTTCAAAAAGGAAGACCTATTTTTATACTTTCTGCTTCATTTCAAAAAGTTCAAGATGGTTTAGAGCATCAAATTGAAATGCCCAATGTGTTGCGTCCCAACCAGCTTTTAACGGATGAGCAGCTTGTAGAATCGCTAAAAGAGAAGTCGCCCAGCACCTATCACCGCTACGCAATTCCACGACCGATGGAGTTTCGCCCAGTAGAGAATTTTGAATTTGTGGATTCTCAAAATGCCATTCCATATCGCCATATTTGGATAAAAGCAAAGCAAACGATTGATGTGCCTTTGAGTATGCACCATCAATTATTGTCCTACATTTCGGATTATAATCTCCTTTCTACCGCCATGTTGCCCCATCGAGCGACCACAGCATTTGAGCAAGTCTTTTTTGCAAGCCTTGACCATGCTATGTGGTTTCATCGACCATTCAGAACGGATGAGTGGCTATTGTTCGCCATTGATAGCCCAAGTGCTTCGAATAGTCGAGGTTTTTCAAGGGGTAATTTTTTTACCGAAGATGGTAGATTGGTTGCATCTGTGGTGCAGGAAGGGTTGATGCGGTTGGTGTGAAATAGGTAGGAATGAGTATTTAGTGTTGAGTATTCAGACTGATTAAGATGTTGAAAATCAAATAGTTATGCTAATATGAAATTGAAATCAGGAATTCTGAGTTTGGTAAGGATGATAAAATTTTGAGGTTCGGTAGTGGTTTAGTAAACGGATTTTTAATAGATTTTTATAAAAATCTATTAAAAATCCGTTTACTAAACCGCTTAGTGCAACCTATTTTTTAGGCACAACAGCATCATAATAACTCGCATTATAGCCGCCCCAAATGCCTAATCCGCCTACTATATTGTGTTTTACGCGTGTGTAAGCTGAAAATGGTCCGCCACTATTCGCATTGTATTCAAGGGTATTCCAGAAGTCAAAATGGGCTTTATCAAGTGTACAAAACTTGACGGAGATGGTATCGCCCCGTTTCCACAAGCCAAATACTGAGGGGTCAGAGGCTCCATCTCTTGGTTCGCTTTTAAAAAGGTTGAATTTGGTATTTATGCCGTCAAAGAAGGCGTCGTCGGTAACGGAACTGGCTCCTGCCACATATGCACTGCCATTTACAGATGTGAAATATCGGTAAAAATCAGCTCCTTTTGGATCATTGGCATAAGCCCGCATCTGAGCCATGGTATCATTGTTGTTTATGCCCGGCGGTTTTATAAAAACGGCTGAATCAATCGGCACACCCCGAGGGATTGTGGTTTTGGCAGTGAGTAATTTACCGCCTTTCGTTTTGATTCGGAGGGAGTATGTCTTGCCGGATTCTCCTTTCATCCGTTGCGCAAAATCCAGATAAACGCAAAAATTAAAATCTGCGGTGACACTGTCTATTTCAATGCCGAATGCTTTGGCTGCCTGTTTACGGATAGTCGTATCAAGGTCTTTCCAGCAGAATTCTTGGAGTCGAACGCTGTCTTTTCCGTTGCTCACCCATACTTCCGCCCCGTTTTCAAACAGGTTATTGGCGTTCTTTATTTCCTTAAAAAACGGTAAGCTTTTCGTTAAAAGGACATAAGCGGGCGTGGCATCGCGCCCAGCCTCAATATAGCCTTCTACCACAACGTCATCGGCTTGGTCTGGTAAATCAGGGTTGTACTCTTTTTCACAAGCAATGAAGCCGAAAATGCTTAAAAAAGGGATGATTATATGTTTAATTTTCATTTTTATCAATTTTATTGTACTTCGTTTCATTCCGTTTCATAGGGTTTTACCCTATGCTGATATATGTCACCCTTTCAGGGCTTTATGTAAAAAAATAATTGAAATCAGGGTTGAGTTTGTAATTATAGGTATTTTTTCACTTTTCACTTTTCACTTTTCACTTTTCACTTTCTCCCCTTGTCGCCATTTGTAATTCCAAGTGACTGCGGGAATAATTGGGAACAGCGTCACTTGGAAAGCGGTGGCTTTAGCCGTGCCTTTTTCAAAAGAGTTTTTAACATCGTAATACACAAAAAACGGATTTTGTTGATTGTAAGCATTATAAACTGAGAATGTCCAACTGGATTTAAAGCCTTTTTTATCGGGTTTAGGCGTATAAGTAGCGCCAAAATCGAAGCGGTGGTAATTCGGTAAACGCAATGAATTGCGGTCGCCGTAATCAATATTGAGCTTTTGGTCAATAAAAAAGAGGCTTTTGAGGGGTGTAAAAGTGTTGCCCGTTGAAAACACAAAATTGCCGTTTAAATCCCATTTTTTACTGGCTTGATAATTTGAAACGATGACCACATCGTTGATTCGGTCATAAGTGGACGGGTACTCTACGCCTTTATTTACATCAGGGAATTTCCGTAGCGTGCGTGACCAAGTGTAGCCCACCCAACCATTGAGCCGCCCCTTCGCTTTTTTAACAAAAAACTCCGCGCCATAAGCTCTTCCTTTACCAAATACGAAGCTTTGTTCGACATCTTCGGCTTGCTTAGCGACATAATCTTCGGGATAATCAATTTGATTTCTCAAATTTTTATAGTACACTTCAATCGAAGTTTCCCACGTATTGTCATTAAAATTCCTGAAATAGCCCATGGCATATTGAATGCCCCGCTGCGGTGCCACCAATTCTGAACTTGGTACCCACACATCGGCAGGGAGCGAACTGGTGGAATTAGAAACCAAGTGCAAATACTGAGTGGTTGCCGTGATGCCAAATTTCAAAGAACTCACCGCGTCCAAATTGAGCTTGCTGCCCAAGCGTGGTTCAAAACCCGTGTATGTTTTCACGGTTTCTCCCGATTTGTACACTTTATCATTTTTAGGTGATTTATAAGGACCAATATGCTGAAAAGCCGACAGGCGTGTGCCGTATTCAACGGTCAAACGAGGAGTAACTTTCCAAATATCTGCTACATAAACGGCAGTTTCATGGGCAAATTTAGCGGCAATTTTATCGGCATTCGTGAAATTTTGTTCGCCATTGGTGAAAGATGCGACATTGGGCGTGAGGCGATGATAAGTGTAATTGACCCCATATTTCACGGTATGTTTTACGTTGGCAAACCAATCAAAATCCACTTTTGCGTTGTAATCTCTGACGCCGCTGAACACTTTGAGTTTAAAAACATCTTGCCCGCCATCCACTTGAAAATCGTAATCATTATAAATTGCCGAAATATTCATGAATAATTTTGGGTTAAAAACATGGTTCCACCTGAGTGTTGCAGTCGAGTTTCCGTAAGGCAGCTCAAAAGTAAAACCTCTTTCATTGGAGTTAAAAATGAGCTTATCACGTCCGAAATAACCACTCAAATACAAGCGATCTTTTTCGCTGAGCGTATAATTGACCTTGGTGTTTAAATCATAAAAATAATAATTTGTGCCCGCAAATTTTGTTTTATCAATGTACGGTTGAGCAATATCTAAGGCATAAGTCCGTCGAGCAGAAATGACGAATGAACTTTTGTCTTTTTGGATGGGTCCCTCCACCGTCAGTCGGCTGGCAATCAAGCCGATACCACCTTCTACACCGAAATTCTGATTATTGCCCTCTTTCATCTGAATATCCACTACGGAACTCAAGCGACCGCCGTATTGAGCGGGCATTCCTCCTTTTATTAAAGTTGTATTTTTAATAGCATCGGCATTGAAAATACTGAAAAAACCCAATAAATGCCCTGGATTATAGACCACAGCTTCGTCGAGTAATACCAAGTTTTGGTCAATACCTCCGCCACGCACGTAAAATCCACTGCTGCCTTCCACGGATTTTACCCCAGGAAGTAATTGGATGGATTTGAGTACGTCCACTTCACCCATCAAAGCGGGAATTTTTTTAATATTTTCAATGGGCATTGTCACCGTTCCCATTTTGGTATTAGATACGTTTTTATCTTTCGGCTCGGCAGTGATGACAACTTCTTTCATAACCACCCCCTCAGTAATGGCGATGGTTTTAGTAATATCAGACGATAAATCCACCTCAAATTCTTTATCCGCGTAGCCGACATAGCTAATTTTGATAGTGTGATTGCCCTTCGGAAGAGTGAGCGAATAAAAGCCGTAAGTGTTGGTGGATGCGCCTTGAGTGACATTTGTTTTATCATAAATATTCACACCTATGAGGGTTTCGCCCGTTCGTTCGTCTTTGACATAGCCGGATAAGGTGAAATTTTGGGATATGCCAGCAGTGATTGTACTGATGCTGAGCATGAATGAAAGTAAAAATAGTCGGGTATTCATTGATATTTGTACAGTTTATATTTCAGACACTTATTGAGGGTGAAACCCCTATTTAAATGAATGTTAGATGTTATAGCGTTTGAAACGGTTTAAATAATCATTATTAAAATCAAAAAATTGGATAAAAGTTGTCGTTTTAAGTGAAAATCAGATTAATCGTTTTTTATTGAAATGATAGAATATTCCAATATTCAATTTTTAAAGACGTTTTAATAGGTGTTATATTCTATTCTATAGTGCAAAAATAGGTGTAGGCAGTGAAAAAAGGATATTTTATCTATGAGCCTTTTTAAAAGATAGACCAAATGAGAGATTTTATTTAGGAAGGGACGTTGCGCTTTACGAAAAGAACAAAACTGTTTTTACCTTTGTGGGATGATTAATATTGATGAGATTTTAAGGGGTTTCACGAAATTAAATGTCCTTATAGTGGGGGATGTGATGATTGACCGTTATTTGCATGGAAAAGTGAACCGCATTTCGCCCGAAGCACCTGTGCCTGTGGTGGAATTGCAAAAGACTGAGGACAGACTGGGTGGGGCAGCTAATGTGGCACTCAATATAAAGGCTTTGGGCGCGACACCTTATTTATACAGTATAATTGGGGCTGATACTGAGGGGGGGATATTTCTGGAATTGATGCATGATAAACACCTTCCTTTAATGGGCATTATGTGCTCCGAGGAGCGAAAAACGACGGTAAAAACGCGGATAATGGCGGGCCCTCAACAAATGTTGCGGGTAGATAGTGAAATGACGCACGATACTGAGGGGGTACTTCAACGGGATTTTGTGGCGCAAATTGAAGAGCTTTTAAATCAAAAAGATATTCATGTCATTATTTTTCAAGACTATAATAAGGGTGTTTTATCGCTTAAAACGCTAAAAGAGGTAACAAATCTGGCTTTAAAAAAGGGGATTCCGACGGTAGTAGATCCTAAGAAAAACAACTTCTTGGAATATAAAAACGTAGTCTTATTCAAACCCAACTTGAAAGAAATCAGAGAAGCTGTTCCTTTTGATGTGAAACCGAATGTGGAATCGCTCAAAAAAGCAACGGATTATTTGAGGGAACATCTTGGGCAAACCTATACGATGATTACGCTTTCGGATAAGGGTTTATATTTAGAGTCAAATAATGAATTTACTGAGAGCCAGCCCCGATTACTCGGGGGGGATGGAGGTTGTATCTACCCAACTAAATTGCGCAATATTGCGGATGTGAGCGGGGCAGGGGATACGGTAGTGAGTATAGCAGCATTATGCATCGCTGCATCGTTGGATAAAGATACGATTGCTATTTTATCGAATATAGCGGGCGGTCAGGTGTGCGAAACTGCGGGAGTGGTGCCTATTGACCTTGAGCGATTTATCAAAGAGGTAAAGAGTGAGAGTGTGTAGATTTTGTTGAAATTATACATGATTAAGTTTTTTGTCGAAATAGACATAATACTTTTTCATTATCGTTCTATCTTTATGATTCAGAAAAACCGAAGCTTGAAGTTCCTCTATTTTATTCAACTGAACTTGGTTTTTTCTAAAAATAATGTTTATCTTTCACCGTTTTAAGTGAGTTCCCTTCTAATCACTTTCCATTTATTCGATTTTTTATTTTGAAAAAAATTGAAATTGAATTAACTAATACTATTAAAAAGCAATACAAAAAATACCTAATTTATTGATTTACAATATTTTAGTTAGTTTTTGAATGGATTTGGTTATTTTAAAATAGCCCAATCTGGTAATTTTTTTTTCAAAAATTTTGAATTTTAGTTCGATTAGTTAAAATAGTTTTAAAATTTTCTATCTCTTTCATTTTAGGGGTTATTTATCATTTCACAACAAAAATCTAACGATTATGCGTCAAAATTTTACTCGTTTTTTTGCTTTGATGATGCTTTGCTTTAGTATCAATACTATGAATGCTCAAACTGTGGTTTGGCCCGTTTCTACGGATACAAACACGGTTAAAGCCAGCCAATTTGCGGATTCGTCCCTTGTTTTTCAAAAAACAGCTACAAAATCACCCGCTGCTGATTACAAAGGGTGGGTATCAGTGGGTATTTCTTCTGATGATCCAGCTAAAAAAGATAGCGCGCAGTGGGTATGGTCACGCAGTGGTAGAAGTAGGGGAGCATTTGTAGGCGCTGCTCGTCAAATTGCTTCACCAACAGCTGCTAATGGTACAGTCATATTCGACTCGGATTTCTTAGATACAAGAGGGATTGCCAATAATTTTGGTGGTGGTCCTGCACCGTCTCCGCATAAATCAGAATTGATTTCGCCAACTATGAATGCAACAGGTTTTACCGATTTGATTGTTGAATTCAATCAACTTTACCGTGCATTTGATAGTGATTGTTCAATTCAATATTCTAATGATGATGGAGCGACATGGTCAAGGCAATATTTTGTAAATGCCGAAGTTGCTGCTAACGCTTCAACTCCGAATCCATTGATTACAACTAATACAGACTCTACAAAAAAGACTGTAATTTTATTTGGTAGCACAGGCAGTAATAAATTCAAAATCAAATTTGTGTTTGACGGAGATTATTACTTTTGGATATTAGATGATGTAAAACTTATCAACAATAAGTTTTATGATATGCAAGTGAGTACAAACTTTTATGCTATTCCTCCAACTGCATACACTCCAGTTAATCAATTGGATACTATTCGCTTCCTTGCAGACGTAAGTAATGCGGGTACAAATGCCATGAATAATGTCAAATTACAAGTAAAAGTGTGGCGAGATGTAGATAAAGCCTTAATTTACAATAGTACAAGTTCACAATATCCGGCTTCATTCAAGCCTGATACAGCATATGAAAACCGTATATTACCCGCTGTTTTACCTCCTTCTGCTCTATCTCAAGTGGGTAAATATTTCGGTAGTTACCGTGTTTTAGGAGATAGCTCAGCAGTGGATAGAAACCCTGCTAATGATACTATTAGATTTGAGTTTTGGGTCTCAGATACGACAGCGGCTAACAGTGTAACAATAACAGGAGTTGGTAGGTCTAACTATTCAAAAGAGAATGCTAATACGACAACCACTCGTTTAGGAAATGCTTATTGGACAGGAACGGAACCTCGTTCAGTACGTTATGGCAATTACTATAGAATTAATAAAATACCTGCTACTATTACCACTCTTACAGCGCGTTTAAATGCTAAAGCAGCTGCAGGCAGACGTATTCAAGGTAGTCTTTATGAATGGAAAGATGCTAATAATGATGGCGGTATTCAAGCAGCAGAAAGAACCCTTGTGGCAGCTTCTGATACTTTAATTCCGACAACTACAGCCAATGCAAATGCTTGGTATGTTTTCAGAATGACTGATATAAATACTAATAGCTTCTTTTATCCAAAGGCAAATACTGATTATATTGCTGTTGTGGAATATGATGCAGCTTCAATTGCGGCTCCAGTTGACTCAAATTACATTCAGATGGTATTTAATGATGCTACATTTAACTATGGCGCAATGCGCTATGTTACGGACTCTGTTAACGCTCCTCGCTATAGCATTGTTTTAGGTAAAACAGCTGATAGTGATTGGTCAACAGGTGGCTTTACAAACCAATTTTTAGTTCCAGTAGCTCGTTTAAATGTATTACCATTTAGATTAACAAGCACGCCTACTGTACTTACTGGAAATAATAAAATTGAATTGTCTCCAAACCCTGTAGGTAAGGGCAGCATGGTTAATATCAATGTAGATTTTGAAAAATCAAGCGATGCTTTATTTAGAGTAATGAGTGTTGACGGTAAACTGATGGCTGAGCAAGTTTTAGATAAATTTAAAACTCAGAATATTCAATTAGATGTCAATACTTATCCTTCCGGCACTTATATCGTTCAGATATTGACTCAAGAAGGTATAATGACTAAGCGTTTTGTGAAAGCGGATTAATCGTTTTAATAAACTTTTTAATAAAAATAAAACCCGTAAGATGTCAAATCTTACGGGTTTGTTTTTATTGAAAAAGTAAATCATTTTCACTTTTCACATAAAATATGGTGCGTTTCGCTCCATCAAGCTGAGGGCATGACTGAGGGGTAGGTTGACTGATTTGTAAAAGTGTGAAAATGATACTAACTTAGCATTAAAATTGAGTAATAATGGAATTTGAATCAAGTGTTGTTACATCATATAATAATAATATTGAATCTCTACATGACATTGAAATTCAATATCAAAACGAACGAGGAAAACCTATGCCAAGCCTCAACCATGCAAAACTCCAAGCCTTATTAGCCGCTTATTTTGTCGTTAATTATGGTGAAAATTTTGATATTTTTACTGAAATCGAAATAGAATTATTAGATAAAAGAGCTGTTCCAGATTTGGCGGTTTATCCAATACAAGCATCTGATTGGGAAAGTGATATCATAAGAAGAACCGATGCCCCGATTTTGACCATCGAAATTTTATCTCCTAAACAGGCATTAGATGATATTTTATCAAAAATAAGAACTATTTATTTCCCTGGCGGTGTTCAATCTTCTTGGGTTGTGATTCCTGCTATGAGGTCTATTAATGTAATGACTTCCGATAAAAAAATAAAATCATACAATGAAGGTATTGTAAAAGACGAAGTAAGTGGTTTTGAGTTAGATTTAAGTAAAATATTTAAGTGATTTATTTTCAATTATTTATAAAATAAAAACCCGTAAGATGTCAAAATTTTACGGGTTTGTTTTTATTGAAAAAGTAAATTTTATTCACTTTTCACTTAAAAATACTGGTTCTCTGAAAATTTTAGTGGTGTG
>JANPHO010000204.1:0-2480 GCA_031424515.1 Saprospiraceae bacterium | reverse complement strand
GTGTCACCGCTTTAAGGCGGTGGCACGGATTAATCAGAAGAATTTTATTGAAAATAGTTAAAATCTACCTTAAATCCGTGCCACCGTTTGAAACGGTGACACGGGTTTATACAAAAAATCTAAAGTGCCAAAGTAGAATTACAATTTGCTTTTAATCAAAAATAAATTCAATCTCTACACGACGGTTCATTTGAAGCGCAGATTTATCTTTATCTTTTTCTTTTGTAGCAGGTTTGGAATCCCCGAAGTATTCCGTATCAGCTTGGTCGGTTGCTACGGCTTGGTAGCAAATGCTTTGTGGTGCTTGTGATAAGAGAGTAGTTTTTGTGAAAATGATTACTATAACCGTTCTAAATAACTTTAACATAAAACTAAATTTTTAAAATAAGTTGTGATAATTAAGCAACGGTTACGCTTTAAATATCTTTAAGTTACAAACTTTAACTTTAAATTTTTTAATAATACGATTTTGATAACGAATGTTAACAAGGTAATATATTTACGATTTTAAGAAAATTTGTAACATAAAAAAAGCGTAAATGTATTTCCACATTTACGCTCTCATCGAAAGGACACAATTTTTATCTATAAATTTTATTCAAATTTAAACAAATTGAATGAAAAAGTCAAGTGTTTTTTAAGGCTGATTACAAGCGTACTTTTATCACTTTAGTAGAGCCATCGGGCAAAGTTAATAAGGCATCTCTATCGCAATCACCACCACCGTAGCCATAATCAAGCGAAAAAACCTTATTATTGGTTGTAATCGTCCTAACTCCACTGACAATCCAAGGACATAATGCTCTATGAACGATTGGGGAGTTAATAACGCTGCTATACGTTTTATTTTTTCTATTTGTACCCGTTTCATTGCCCGTTACTGACCACTCATCATCAAGTGGTGTTCTCGTAGAAGAACCCTTAGTTTTTACAACTGTGTGCGTCGCATTCCAGGTAGCAAAAGTGCCGTCTTTGAAAGTAATTTTACCATTCACCACTGAGCGTGTGAAAGAAGGTTGACCTTGAGCATTTACACCGTTGTTTTTCCAAGTGCGCGTGCCTTCGATTTTAGTACTATCAATCGAGAAATTGCTGTAAGTGACCGTTCTGGTCGCGTTGGCTTTAATCAATGTGTCCGACATAACGATGATAATTTTACCTTTTCTGACCCTTCCTTTGCTATCTGTGCAACCAGTACCAAAGTCAACGGTCACTGTTTGAGGAAACGTTCCTCTTGGAGCTGAATAAGAAACTGTTGCGCAAGAGCTTCCAAACCCGCCGCTGCCCATGCCTTCCATAGCCATATCCGATTCGTCCTCACTGCTTTGGGTGTAGGATTCAGTGTCGCTTATATCTTCGCTGGATGTGATGGCTGCCTCAGTTGTAGTGGCATCGGGGCTAACGTTGCTGTCTTTATTACAAGCTGTGAAAAGTGCCGTAAAAAGCAAAATCGCTAATAAACTTTTGAAAATCGATTTCATGTGGAATAAATTTAAAAATGGTTACACAATATGGTTTTCTTCAATAGTATCTTTTTTGAGATACAGGATAATAGACCCCCTCAGTATAAAATGGTTTAAAAGGCATTTTGATTTTAAGAAAATTTTAGCAATTTTAAATTTATATATTAAAATATATATTGTTTAAAATATTGATAATAAATAAATTATAAAATATGTAAACGGTGCTTTTTTTTAACTTGCATTTTCAAATGTTGAAAACAGTTTTTAAAAATGAGGACGCACAATCATTTAATAAATGTCAAAATCTTAGGGTGATATTAAATCTCCCTAAGATTGCAACGGTTAGAAACATATAAAATGTACCTTAAATCTGCCTTTTAAAACCATACCAAATTATCAAATTTGGCTTTATCAAAAAATAATCTCTTTTTCACTGTCTCAGTCCATTGCTCATTCCTTATATTTGCAGCATTATGGAATTTGCCAGAATTTTATCCGAAAAAGAAAAATTTGACCTCACTATTGAGCGTCTGTGTTATCATCTAATTGAGGATTACGATGATTTTAAAGACACCTGTATCGTCGGCATCCAAACGGGCGGTGTGCAATTAGCGTCTCGAATTCGCCAAAAACTCACTGAAATTCGTTCACTTACTGAGGGGGGGGGGGGAATTCCTTTTGGAAAACTCGACATTACTTTTTACAGAGATGATTTTCGAACCAGTAAAAAGCCTTTAGCTGCTAATTTCAATGATATGCCATTTGTCATTGAAAATCAACGAGTTATACTTGTTGATGATGTCTCTTACACTGGTCGTTCAGTACAAGCTGCAATGACTGCCCTTAACCACTACGGTCGCCCTAAGTCTGTCAAATTACTCGTCCTTGTTGACCGCCGTTTTAATAGAGAAATTCCCGTTCGACCTGATTATATTGGCATCTCAGTAGATGCATTGGATGATGCCTATGTTCGCGTTGAGTGGGAAGAAGTAGAGGGTCAAGACCGCATTTTGATAT
>JANPHO010000203.1:0-4128 GCA_031424515.1 Saprospiraceae bacterium | reverse complement strand
CGTTCAACTTTATAGGTACAAAATGAGCGGCTAAAGCATGTTTAAATGTAATATTCTTCCCTACGCCTTGAAAGGCGTAGTTAGTCAATCTAAAATTGCGAAAAATACAAAATATCAAAATTTAATTTCAAAACATACTCTTATTTAAAGTGGGTTATTTATCGGTCACTCACTCTTGGGCATTTTAAATCGCCGAAGTAGTATAATATGCTAAATGTCGTAAAAGTGTACATATCATTTATCCTGCTTTCTCCCCTTTGACGTCCTACTTGACCAATTTTACGTCCTTCGGCATCGGGTACTGAGGGGTCGGATAATGCAACTGCTGCTGTGCCACGTGCTTTGCGAAGGTCATTCATATTAGGATAAGTTTTACTGACATCATCCAAATAATCTGTAAAAAGGCGTCTTGCACTGATTTCGATATTCATACTCCACTGCTCATTGAAAGCAATTTTGAAACCTCCACCATACACTAAGCCCATTTGAGTGGTGTAGTATTCCTCACCTTTGAATTGACCCTCTGTGCCCAAAGTACGGAGGTTATAGGTTTTACCTTCAAATTGAGATTTAGGATTGAAATTATAGACATTAAAACCGAGGAACAAATACGGTGAAAAGTGCTGTGTACGGTCGAAATAATTATAAGGTAAAAAATTGAATTCCAATTGAGCCGAACCATCAATAATAGCCGATTTAAAATTCAGATTCCTTGTTTTCTCAAATTTATTCGTTGATAACTTATCATCAGCGGAGATATTGCCATAAGAAGCAGCCATTTTAGCGCAAATTCTATCATTAAAATTGTAACGCGCAATAGCGCCCACACTCACACCCGGATGCGAAATGTCGAAACTTGTATTCAAATCTCCGAAATAATGCGTAACGCCTACACCGCCACCAGCTTCCCACCCGCGCTGTGCTTTTAAAAAAGGGGTTATTGAAATAAAAAATAAAATAAATAAAATAGATCTTTTCACTGTTCTGAGTTTTATACGACTGTTCAATAATTATAACTTGCTAAAGAAGTAGAATTAAGATGATTTGCAAAAACCATGCAAAGGTATTTCAAAACGTTTATTTATGCTGATTTCTTATACCCCTCAGTATGTTTTAACATAAATTACCTTTTAATAAGGTAAAAACAGGTTAAATATCTTTTCAATAAGTAGGATTAATCTTTCAATAAGCCATAACGGTCTTTATATTTTTTCTTTAAAGCAAACAATTCGTCTCGATACTGAGCTGCCATGATGAAGTCAAGGTCTTTGGCGGCATCTTTCATTTTCTTTTCTGCTTGAGTAATCATTTTTTCAAATTGCTCCCTACTCATGTAATCGGTGATAGGGTCAGCGGCGATGCTCATATTTTCGGGTTCGATATAAGCATTCTTTTTACCTCTGATATCTAAAATAGAGCTGGCTTCAATGATTTCTTCACGTGTTCTCGTGATAGTGCGTGGCGTGATATCATGGGCTTCATTATAAGCAATTTGGATAGAGCGGCGGCGAGCGGTTTCATCCATTGTTCGGCGCATCGAGTCCGTTATTTTATCGGCATAAAATATGACTAATCCATTGGAGTTACGCGCGGCACGACCAGCCGTTTGGGTCAATGAGCGAGCATTTCTCAAAAAACCTTCTTTATCGGCATCGAGTATAGCCACTAATGATACTTCGGGCAAATCCAAACCTTCTCTAAGTAAGTTAACGCCCACTAAAACATCGAACTCACCCAAACGCAAATCTCTCAATATTTCCATCCGTTCCATTGTATCTACTTCGGAGTGGATATAGCGGACTTTGATGTTCAATTTCGCTAAGTATTTAGATAATTCTTCCGACATTCTTTTAGTCAAAGTCGTCACCAACACGCGCTCTTGCTTGCCAATCCGCTTTTGTATTTCATCCAATAAATCATCGACTTGATTGATGGAAGGGCGCACTTCTATGGGCGGATCGAGCAAACCCGTTGGACGAATAAGCTGCTCTACCACTACCCCCTCGGTCTGTTCCATTTCATAGTCGGCAGGTGTAGCACTCACGAATACGACTTGATTGACCAGAGATTCGAACTCCGAAAAATTGAGCGGTCTATTATCCATGGCACTTGGCAACCTGAAACCATAGCTGACCAAATTTTGCTTGCGGGCGCGGTCTCCTCCCCACATACCACGTATTTGGGGAAGCGTAGCATGGCTTTCATCAATGAACATAAGGTAGTCTGGGGGGAAATAATCCAATAAGCAAAACGGGCGGTCGCCTTGGTTACGTCTATCGAAAAAGCGGGAATAGTTCTCAACGCCTTGACAATAACCTAGTTCTTTTATCATTTCAAGGTCAAAATTGGTTCTTTCATCGATTCTACGCGCTTCTGAGGATTTTCCCTCTTTTTCAAAATATTTCACATGCTCATATAATTCGTCTTGAATATCTCGAATAATTTGGTGAATTCGGTCTCTTGGAGCAACATAAAGGTTGGCAGGAAAAATAGCGGCGACATCCAATCTTTCACCTCTTTTTCCACTAATCACATCCAACATATCTATCCCCTCTATCTCATCTCCAAAGAAGGTGATGCGATAGCCATAATCCACATAGGGTAGGTTAATATCAACAGTATCTCCACGAACCCTAAAATTAGAGCGTCCCAACTCCCCCTCAGTACGAGAGTATAAAATCTCGACTAATGAGTATAAAAAGGCATTTCGAGAAATGACCATACCTTTATGAAGACGTATAATACCCGTTTTGTAATCCTCAGGATTTCCCATACCATAAATACACGAAACAGAAGCAACAACTATAATGTCACGCCTTCCAGAAAGAATAGAACTCGTGGCTCTCAATCGCAGTTTATCGACCTCTTCATTGATTTGAAGGTCTTTTTCAATGTATGTATCGGTTACGGATATATAAGCTTCAGGCTGGTAATAATCATAATAAGAAACGAAATACTCGACGGCATTTTCGGGGAAAAATTGCTTGAATTCACTATATAATTGAGCAGTAAGCGTTTTATTATGCGTTAAAATTAGGGTAGGTCTATTTATATCAGCAATGATATTAGCCATGGTAAAAGTCTTCCCAGAGCCTGTGACACCCAGTAGAACTTGCGCACGCTCCCCCCTCAGTATTCCTTCTTCCAACTGTTTGATGGCTGTAGGCTGGTCGCCAGTAGGCACATAATTCGATATTAGTTTAAAATTCATTTGCTTTTTTAAATTATGAGCACAAAATTAAGGTTAATTAACAAAAACAAAAATAAAACATTTTGTATTTTTTTTGTTAATTAAAACAAAAAATATGATCTTTTAATAAAAACTGGAATACCCGCATTTTGTTATTTCAGTTTCACAAAAAACAAGAGCCATTCTTATAGTAAGAATGACTCTTGAAAAAAAATTTTATTTTTTTTATTACCCAAGCAGCGAAATACTGAGGGGGTACGTTTTGCATTTAGTTTGATGACTCAATATGTTTTAAGAAAAGAAGAGGCAGCCCCTGAATCAACCCTCACTAGAATGTATGAAAAAAAGTTACAAAATTTTAGAGGTGCTTCCTCACCTTTAAAATCATTTAAAAACGGGGGCTGCATTCTTTTTTCTTTATAAACACAAATTCACTCTCAAAATTATATGTTTCTATCTTTAAAATCAATTTTTTATTGTGACATTCCGCACAATAAAGATTATTTTTTTATTTCAACCTGATTTTTAACATTCCCTACAAGAATTTAAAAAAAAATCAACCGACCTCTTTCTATTCACAAAAATATTTTTTACCTTTGCGCTCGCAAAAAATGGCGCGGTAGCTCAGCTGGTTAGAGCGCAGGATTCATAATCCTGAGGTCGAGGGTTCGAGCCCCTCTCACGCTACAAAATATGAATAAATAAAAACCTACAAACGTGATTTCGTTTGTAGGTTTTATTTTTTGTATCCTTTCAAGTCACTTTTTCTGAGCTCAATATTTTGCATATAAACCTTCTAATGTCATAAAAATACATATAATCGAAGTCATGGGCTGATTTTATACAATATTCACGTTTAATTAAAACAAAATTATTGTTAGCTATTAGGCTATTTTCTTTTTTTTTTTAATATTTGTGTTACTTTATTGCTTTTAAAG
>JANPHO010000202.1:0-1956 GCA_031424515.1 Saprospiraceae bacterium | reverse complement strand
CGTTCAACTTTATAGGTACAAAATGAGCGGCTAAAGCCTGTTTAAATGTAATATTCTTCCCTACGCCTTGAAAGGCGTAGTTAGTCAATCTAAAATTGCGAAAAATACAAAATATCAAAATTTAATTTCAAAACATACTCTAATTGAATAGGCTTTTTTATTAAAACGATAAAAATATGATGCTTTTGCTTCATCAAGCCAAAGGCACTACTGAGAGGGGGGCTTTATTGAATTTTTTGAGCGCCTTTACGCGTATTTATTTTATTTACAATATATTTTCCGACGTCTTGACCTTGTTTTATCCCATTTTCACAAGCAGGGCGATAGTGAATTCCCGCATACATACGGCTCACCGCTGCTTGTTCGGCAGCTTCATTAAAAGATTTAAACGTGCGCACATCCATGCCGAATTGGACTTCGGTACTATCCGTAAATCCTACGTTACTACCCCAAATACTATTTAAAATTGTCGATGCCGCGCCCGAAAATACGCTGTGACCACTTGAATATTCAGGAAAAGGCGGCGTCACAATAATGGGAACCCAATCAGGCGCAATGTATTTACTGATGTATGTTTCGGGACGAATGACTTCTGAGCGAAACTTTTCATCCCAACAACTAATACTTGCATCAAACTCCGCAATTGCCAATTGAGCATAAGCGTCGGCTACATCATACAGGCTTTTTTTCAACTCCCTTGCGACATACATATTGATATGCAACCAATGCCCAGGCGGGGTGACTTTTTTAATCACAAAATTAACATGCCCTGCATTGGTTGTTGAAGCAGGGCTATCGTCCCAATAACGTCCGATTGCGATGCGTTCGGGGGTAGAGTCTGCCACGGTTTTATAAACTTCATAAGCCTCTTTGTAAAACTTACTCGATTTGGAAGAGTCAAATGGTGTAGCCGGAAGCGGCTTAAATTGAGCCGCCGAATCCAGTACAATCGGTCGAATTTTATTCCAATGAGGCTCTAAAGCATCCGCGTAATCAGGGGCAGTGGGGCGCCAGCGAGCCGGATTATTGGGAGTAACAGTATATTTCGGCATTGACCGCGTTTGCGCGTAATTGTCCTTTGTTGACCATTTAATAATAGCACCTCCAACGGTATCACCATAAGCCAATGAGCGTTCAAAAACGTCTTTGGGAATACCAATATCTTTCATTTCTTTTAAAACCCTCTTCTCAAAAGCTTCAATACTATCTTCAGAAAAAATGAGCTTTTTCCCTACTTTAAGGTAAGCTCTAATGCCTGCCACTGGGTAGCAATACTCTTTTCCCGCCTCAGGTTGTGGCAATGGAGATAAGCCATTTAATTGTCCTCCCATACTATTAAAAACGCCAGTATGAGGATTCATTGCCTCGTAAGCGGCTACGTGTGAGTAGGCATAAATACGAGAAGCAATCATCGGGGGAAATAAATCGTGCTTGATTACAGAAGTCAAATAAAGCATCGAACGGTGCAAATACTCAGCATTGGCTGCTTCTTGTTGAAAATTCGGATTCTTTTTTTCACAACCAGTCATTAGACCCATCAAAAGGAAAAAGCAAATGAAGGGTTTTAAAATTTTAAATTTATACATTCTCGTAAAGTTTTAATCGAGGGTAGGCATTATTAAAATCAATAAAAGCAGCATAGCTGCGACATTATTGTAGCCGTGGGCGTAAGCCCACGGAAAAGTTAAGAATCTTTGTAAGCCACGTAGTGACGGCATTATTAAATAGTATTAAAGAATGTCGCCACTACGTGGCTCTTGAACATTTTTTTTCTTTTTTCCGTGGGCTTACGCCCACGGCTACAATAATGTCGAAGCTATGCTGCTTTTATCAGTTTTAATTCTGCCCACTACTCAAAGTTTAATTAAAAACGCCAATAGAAACAAAGCACAAATTTAGAAAATATAATCAGTTCAAAAGATGATATTGCTGTATTCCTTTTATTTAAAGTGTAAA
>JANPHO010000201.1:0-12083 GCA_031424515.1 Saprospiraceae bacterium | reverse complement strand
TAATTCACTAAAGTCATAAATAGCGAAAGTGGATTGAGTGCTGTTGGCAATATCCAACAAGGGAAAATTTTTTAGAACCGAAGTATCAAAAGTTTCTATAGATTGGGATTCTTCTAATATTGAATGCCATAAACTTTTCGTTTCATTAAATACTCGTTCAGTAGTTGAGTTTAATTTGTTGACCATATGAATAATTTAGTTTAGTGTATCTTTTATGAATTAAATTTCTTCATAAAAAGGTGCAAAAGTATAGCTATTTTAAACGTTGTCCTAAATTTAAAAGACCAAAAAGTTGTAAATATTTGATAATCAATACTTTATCGAGTTTTAAATAGCATTTTTATCATCATTGTTTATACAAATATTGATACAAATACTTTAAATGATTTGAGTAAGCTTAGCTAACTGAACCAATGCAGTACTATCTTTTGCACCCAATTTATTGAGCATATTTTGGCGATGGTTATTGATGGTAGCTTTACTTAGAAATAATTCTTTAGCAATATATTCAGCTTCTTTACCTTGCGCTATGAACCCCAGAATCTCTTTTTCTCTTTCTGATAAAATATTGGTTTTTACAAACTCGGTTTCATCTCCTTTATATGTCAAATAATGTATTTTTTGAGCGGTACTGATATCGGCTTTAAACCAACAAGCATCTTTTTTAATTAAATGTGAAATATCTCTTATGATGGATAATTCTCTTACAGGCATTTGCATTTCATCCGATTCAAAAATAACTTGCTGGCATAATAACTTAATAGTCCCCTTTTGAAGATGGTTGTAGGTGATACCACAATAAGATATATTTATATTTTCTATTATTTCTTCCCCTTTCATGTCATAGATGAAATTTTTCAGTCTATCAACGCACTCTACTAACATTTTACTTTGTTCTTCATTCATACCTTCAATCAAAGCTGAGGTTCCTTTTTTTAAGAAAACTTCTTTTGAGAAACCAAATAAATCCATTGTATTGTCAGTAGAGTATTCAGTAGTTTGGGTTTTATGATTGAAAATTGAAAAGTGTAAACGATTATTTAGAGCAAGTTGGAATATAGGAAATGCGCTCATGAGATCCTCATCAATCAGGTTTATTTCTTTACCCTCTAACTGATTTTCCTTCCAATATGTCTTAAATCCACTAAATATATTATCTATAAACATATACCCCTAAAAGTTTAATTTGTGTATTATGATGTTTGACACTATTGTAAGGTTTGCTTACATTTATGACCTTTGTATTGCGAAAGTTAAATTATTGCTTGGCTTTCTGATTCACATTTGTTCACACATTATAATATTAAGCAATGAGACACAAAAACGAAATTTTTAAAAGTATCATGGAGTATAACAGAACTATTAAAAGTAAGCTCCCTTACCGAATCAATGACGGCGGCTACATATGGGTCACTACTGAAAATCGTGGCTAATATATCGCTAAAAACCTTTCATACCTTAAAGTAAAGCAAACCTATGTAATGGCACACTTATTTGATTCAAATAAGTGTACAGTCTTTTTTAGAACTTTCAAACAATAGAAAATCTAAGCTGAGAAACCAATCCGTTAAAATTAGTTTAATCCATTAAATAAAACTAATTTGAACTTTAAAAGTTTGATTTCTTATAAAGAATGATGTCGGACATTATTTAGGTTTATACCAAATAGGTTAATATTTGTATTTTAAATTAAGAAATATTCTGTTTCTCTCTCAAACAAATAAACAATTTTATCTTTTAGCAAGACAGCCACAAGCTGTCTTGTCTTATTTTAGGGAATATCGAAGGCTTCTTTTCTTTCATAAAATAGGTTTTCAATAAAAAACTATAAAAAGTATCTTTAAAATTTGTAGAAATCGCATTAAATGCTTTTTTTGTTTTCAAATTTTGGAAGCGACTCTTTTAGTAATGTATAAAACCACACTCCCGTATGACTCTACCCAACTCAGCCTATGTGAAATCAATTAGTCAAGACCCCCTCAGTATTTTATGTATCGCCAGCTTTTTTAAGGGAGAAGATTTTATGCGCGGCGCAAAAGCTGCTGGATGTACCGTTTATCTCGTTACATCTAATCAACTTCGGGATGTAGAATGGCCTCGTGAAAGCCTCGATGATATATTTTTTGTCAATGACATCAATAATGAAAAAGGCAATTGGAATATGACGGAGGTCATCAGCGGGCTTGCTTGGTTAATACGCTCAAAAAAAATTGATAGAATTGTCTCGCTTGATGACTTCGACGTGGAAAAAGGCGCTGAAATGAGGGAGCATTTCAGAATACCGGGCATGGGGCAAACTACCTGTCGTTATTTCCGAGATAAACTGGCTATGCGCGTAAAGGCAGATTCCGAAGGCATCAAAGTTCCCCAATTTTCAGATCTTTTTAATGATAATGAGGTTAATTATTATTTGGATACAGTTCAGTCTCCATGGCTCATTAAGCCTCGTGGAGAAGCCTCGGCAACGGGTATTAAAAAGGCGCATTCTAAAGACGAAGCATGGCAAATTTTGAATGGATTGGGTGAAAATAGGCATAAATTCCTGATTGAGCAATTCCGCCCTGGCGATGTTTATCACGTGGATGCTTTGAGTTTGGAGGGCAAGTTGATATTTTGTAGAGTCAGTCGATACCTCAGCACACCCATGGAAGTGGCGCATGGCGGCGGCGTTTTTAGGTCAATTACCGTAGAATTTGGCTCAGATGACGATAAAAAACTTCAAAAACTCAATGCCGATGTGATGAAAGCCTTTGGCATGAATTATTCAGCCTCGCATACTGAGTTCATTAAAGATAGAGAAACGGGTGAATTTGTCTTTTTAGAAACCAGTTCACGAGTGGGGGGCGCCAATTTAGCAGAAATGGTAGAGTATTCATCAGATATCAACCTTTGGCGAGAATGGGCTAAGATGGAGGCCGCGGTAGCGAAAGGTGAAAAATACAAATTGCCTAAGGTGAAAAATGAATATGCGGGAATAGTTGTTTCTTTATCACGGCATCAATGCCCAGATACAAGCAGTTTTAATGATGCTGAAATAGTTTGGCGCATGAAAAAAGATTATCATATTGGCTTAATTGTGCGCTCAAAATCCCAAAAACGGGTTTTAGAGCTTTTGGATAATTATACACACCGCATTTTTAATGATTTTCATGCTTCCGCACCTGTGCCTGATAAGCCATCGAATTAACGCCTTAAAGCGGAACTCCAGTTCCGCCACAAAAGAAAAAGAGATTTCAAATTGCCATATTGAAATCTCTTTTTTTTATTGAAAAATGGATAAAGTATTAAATTTCCTTCAAAAGACAATAATAACAACTATAAAATTGTTGTATAAAAGTGAATTTGAAACCTTAATTTTGCACTTTAGTTTTTTTATAAAAAATTGATAATCAACTGTTTATAAATGAAGATACTCCGACTTATACCTTTAGGCTTTCTTTTTTTACTATCCATTAAAAATACACTCATTGCTCAAAACGATTTGAAAATAGGGCAGTGGCGTACTTATTTGCCTTATCATCAAGGCAACGATGTGACTCAGAGCAATACGCATGTATATTGGGCAACGGGTTTATCGATTTTAGAGATGAATAAAACGGACTTTTCTATTAATAGATTGGATAAAAACAATGCTTTGAGCGACGTAGGCACGAGCATTATTCGCTATAATAAAGCCAATGAAACGCTTTTGGTATATTATCAGAATAGTTCGATTGATTTGTTAAAACCGGGTGGGACTACCATTTTGTTGAACGATATCAAAAATAACACTACCATTATTGGCGATAAAGGCTTAAATGATGTCTTTTTTAAAGGAGATACTGCCTACTTATCGTGTAGTTTTGGGATTGTGCGGTTGGATATGAAACGCAATGAGTTTATTTCTACAACTTTTACAAAGTTAAAAACATACAGTATCAGCGTTTTAAACAACCAAATTTATGCTGCTACTGAGGGGGGGCTTTACACTATCGCGAATGATAGTCGAGTTAATTTGGCGGACTTTAAGCAGTGGCGAAAATTGAGTACTACCGATGGCTTTCCTTCTAATTACACGTCCAATCTGTTGTGTGTTTTTAATGAAAAACTGTATTTCACCATCAATGATTCGCTGTTTACTTTTCAAAATAATAGGCCCCTCAGTATATTTAGTGAAAATGGCTTCAAAATGAAATTTTTGACAGCCGAAGGCAGTAGTTTGATGTTAGGTATGACTTGTCAAGATAATTGTGATGGTAAAGTATATCTTTTTGATAAAAACTTACAACGCACAACCGTCGCCAATAACTGTAACGACCGCCCCATTTATGGTGTGCAAGATGCCAGAGGCTGGCTATGGTTTGCAGATGGTTATCAAGGTTTTCGATTTACAAGTGGTGGTACGGCTAATTGTGCAACCTCTGAATTTGATTCACCTAATTTTATAACTTCAAGTGATTTTGCTATTACAGACACTTCCTTTTATGTAGCAGCGGGTGGTTTGGAGGGTTTTAATGCAAGGCGTTCACCTGATGGGTTTGCCAGTTTTATCAACGGGAAATGGCGTAATTATAACCGGGGAACAGATAGAGTGCTTTTAGATAGCTTTGCCGATTTGGATTTTTACCGGATCATTTTTAATCCGAGAAACAAAAAAGTGCACGTGGGTACTTATTGGGGTGGCTTGGTGGAATTAGAGAACGGTAAAATCACAAAAATTTACAACGACAATAATTCTGCTTTGCAAGGGGCTGTTGGTGACCCATTGCGTGAGCGAGTAGCAGGTTTGGCTTACGATAAAAAAGGTAATTTATGGATTAGTAATAACCTCGCGCCCAATCCTGTTGTGGTTTTGAAAGTGGACGGGAAGTGGCAAAAGATGAAAGATGTGCCTTTTGGTGCAAATGGCACGCAGCAGTTGGTTATTGATAGTATTGGCTATAAATGGCTTGCCGTAGGCGGTGCTCAATCGGGTTTATTGGTTTATGACGAAGGAAAAGATATTGAAACTTTGACGGATGATAGAGTTAGTTTTTTAGATAATGGCACTTTGCCAAAAGACTTACAAAATGCCCGAGTCAATTGCTTGGCAGTAGATATTGATGGACGAGTATGGGTCGGAACCTCCAGCGGAGTGGCTTTTTATGCCTGCGGAAGTGACCCTTTTAAGTCGAATTGCACCGGTCAGTTAGTTGTATCGGGTTTGGGCGGCATAGGTGAATACCTTTTAAAAGATAAAAACGTCACAGCGATTGCGGTGGACGGAGCGAATCGGAAATGGTTTGGCACCTCCAATGGTATTTTTGTACAATCCGCCGATGGGCGAGAGGAAGTTGCTGTATTTAATATAGAAAATAGCCCACTTTTAAGCAATAATATTACAGCTTTGGGTATTAGGGGCAGCACGGGCGAGGTTTTTATTGGCACTGATAAAGGCTTAATGTCTTATCGCACGGATGCTATTACTGGCGGAAGTTTTAATAAAGATACTGCTTACGCTTATCCAAATCCTGTTCGCCCCGATTATGATGGACCCATAGCGATAAAGGGTTTAGCCCGTGATGCCCTCGTGAAAATTACGGATATGAACGGCAACATTGTTTCAGAATCCAGAGCATTGGGCGGTCAAGCGATATGGGATGGTAGGGATTTTTCGGGACGTCGTGTTTCCTCAGGTGTATATTTGGTTTTTGCTGCCAATACCCGCAATGTGGAGGCGGGTGATGCCGTAGTCACAAAAATTTTATTTATCAATTAAATTTAATGAGTAACCCCTCAGTATTTTGAGTGTTTTTCAAGTAAAAATGCTTAAAATCGAAGCATAACTTTCCAAAAGTTTCAAACTTTTGGAAAGTTTATGCCAAATGCGGAATTACTGTTTTTAAATTAAATTATTGCATTGTACTCTACTCATGTTAAAAATAGTCTTTTTAGATGCCGACACCGTAGGCGATATTGATGCCTTAAATGACCTTAAAAAATTAGGAGATGTGACCCTTCATCCGTTTACAGAAGCGCAAGATACGCTTGAGCGTATCCAAAATGCTGATGTAGTGTTGACGAATAAAGTGGTGATTAAAAAAGAGCATATTGATGTATGCCCTCATCTGAAATTGATTTGTATCACTGCTACGGGCATGAACAATGTCCCCGTTGAATATGCCCGTGAAAAAGGCATTTCTGTTAAAAATGTGGTGGGTTACGCCGTAGAAACGGTGGCGCAGCACACGTTTGCTACGCTACTCGGTTTTACAAATCAAATCGCCTATTATGATAATTATGTTAAAACAGGAGAATATTCTCAGAATAAAACCTTTACACATATTAAAAACGATTTTTACGAATTATCGGGTAAGCGGATGGGTATCGTTGGCTTGGGCAATATTGGGCAAGCGGTGGCGCGTATTGCTCAAGGATTCGGTATTGAGGTCGTTTATCATTCGGCTTCGGGTAAAAATATATCCAATCAATATACCCATTTAAGTTTGAAAGAGCTTTTAAAAACCTCGGATGTCGTGTCCATAAATGCCCCTTTGAATGATTTTACAAAGGATTTAATCAATTATGAGGCTTTAAAATGGATGAAAAAATCGGCTATTTTACTCAATATGGGCAGGGGCGGCATAGTGGTAGAAGCTGATTTAGCCAAAGCGATTGATGAAAAGTGCATAAAAGGGGCTTGTATTGATGTTTATGAGCAAGAGCCGATACCCCTCAATCATCCTTATTTGAGAATTAAGGAGAAAGATAGAATTTTATTAACGCCTCATGTTGCATGGGCAGCTCGTGAAGCACGTGAGAAATTGATGGAAACTATTGTGACTTATATTCAAGAGTTTACTCATAAACCATAAAAAATAGCTTTTACTGCTTCCAAAATAAGCCTACCCGACGTTTAGCATCTTCCCGAATATTAAAATAGAAAAGATTAAAATCACCAATATGGTAGTTTTTAGTTCTGAATAAAATACTGCCTTTGAAACTCGGTTTTGATGCCCATAGTGTGCCCTTATGGATTTGGGTTTCAATATTATTCTTACCAATTGCTTTAAAACCGACAAGCACAAAACCTTCGTGTTTTTCTTTTGGAACAAGTTGCGATTGAGTCGTCCAACTGAGGGGGTTCACCACAGCGACAGTTGAGTCACGCGGTAAAAAACCACGACGAGGTTCATATCCTTCTTTAAAAGTTCGCCATGAGCAAAAACAGCCTGTTTGCTCGGGGGCTTCACAAACGGGTATAGTGTTAAAGTAGTTTTTAGTAATGGGCATACCCGCTAAGTAGGCAACAACAAGGCGATTTTTCAAGTTTTTACCGTCAAAATACTCTTTTAGCAGCCTTTTTGCGTGAGTAGTTCCTTGACTATGCGATGCTATGATAATCGGGCGACCATTATTCCAATGCTCTAAATAATACTCAAATGCCGTTTTTACATCTTGATAAGCCAGTTCAAAAGCCGCCATTGCAGTAGCCGTATCCTTTGTAAAATAAGAGTGATAATGGGCTTGTCGGTAGCGAGGCGCATAAATCCGACCAGCGCCATTAAAAATACTGGCTTGATATTGAATGGGTCCCCCGTCTGTCTTTTTATTCAAAGCGGCATCATCGACATCACCATTCCAACCGCCACCATTTATAAGTGTGGTAGGGTGTAAAAAAAAGACATCTACCTCAGCACTGGTCTGTTCGTCTTTCAAATCACAATTAAGAGGAACGCAGTCGGCGGAATCTTTTTTATCGGGATGGGCTGCCCAATAGCGCAAATCACTGTAATTAGGTGCTTTGGGTACATTGGATTGTACTGCCCCTTGCATAGGTTTTTGAGATTTACAACTGGGGAGTGATACAGAAATAATGCTTATTGCAAAGAGAAATGAAAGGAATCGTCTTGAAAAAGCCATATTTTATGTAGATTTTATTGAAATACTGTCATGCTCTTAGCTTGATGAAGCCAAAGGCATCAAGGAGGTGATTTTTTACCAAAACAAAACGTGTTGGCAATTGTTTTATTTTCAAAAAATATTGAAAATTATGAAAACGTTTTTAACAGCGGAATGGCGTAAATTAATAATGGCAAATTACGTCGTCCCGCCTTCACTTATTGCACCGTTTGTGCCTAAAAATACTGAATTAGACTTTTGGAATGGCAACTGTTATGTCAGCCTCATTGGGTTTATGTTTCAAAATACGAAGCTAAAAGGGATTCGGATTCCATTTCACTCTAATTTTGAAGAGGTAAATTTACGATTTTATGTCAAACATAAAAAAGATAATGAATGGAAACGCGGGGCTGTTTTTATAAAAGAAATTGTCCCGAAATTTATGATTTCTTTGGTTGCCAATACGCTTTATGGAGAACATTACCAGACATTACCCATGAAAAATGCTTTCAATACTGAGGGGGGGATTCAATCCATAGAGTACAGTTGGAAATTGGATGATTGGCAGAGCATAAAAGTTGAAGCAGAGACGTCACTAATACCTATTTTGGAAGGCAGTGAAGCCGAATTTATAACGGAACATTATTGGGGCTACACGCAATTAAATTCAGGAAAAACGTCAGAATATGGTGTAGAACATCCTCGTTGGGATATATATCCGATTAAAAAGCATGAAATTAATGTTGATTTTGGTAAAAATTATGGTGCTCAGTTTGAGTTTTTAAACCGAGAAAAGCCCAATTCCGTTTTTTTGGCGGAAGGTTCAGAAATAGTAGTGAGAGAGGGGCGATTTATATAGCGTTTTTTAAAGAAATTTATGCGGAATGTAAAGGGGACTTTTGATAATTTTCTCTAATTTGCAGCGATTTGTAGAGTTAAACTTTCGTTTCATAATAGTAAACGATTTAAAAGGGAAACATACGTTCCGCATGAATACAATATTAGAAGATTTATATAAAATTTTTCAAGAGTATCAACGTGTCACCACTGATACGCGTAAAATTACTGAGGGGTGCATCTTCTTTGCGCTCAAAGGCGACACTTTCGATGGCAATACTTTTGCTGAAAAAGCTTTGGCGTTGGGTGCATCCTGTGCCGTTATTGACAATCCTACTTTCAAAAAAGACGATAATTATATACTTGTAGAGGACGTTTTGACGACTTTACAAGATTTTGCTCGGTTCTATCGCCGTAAATTTGATTTTCCTCTCATTGCCATTACAGGTTCAAATGGAAAGACTACCACAAAGGAATTGGTAGCTGCTGTGATGTCGAGCCAATATAATACACATTATACAAAGGGGAATTTCAATAATCACATCGGAGTACCGCTTACTTTATTGGAGCTCAATGCAGATCATGAGGTGGCAATTATTGAAATGGGAGCCAATCATCAAGGCGAAATTGACCTTTTATGCAATATTGCCGAGCCTACTCATGGCTTAATTACCAATATGGGAAAGGCGCATTTGGAGGGTTTTGGTGGTTTGGAAGGCGTTAAAAAAGGTAAATCGGAGATGTACCGTTGGTTAGCTACGCACAAAGGAACTATATTTGTGAATGAGGATGAACCCTTTCTGCAAGATTATATTCCCGAAGATGCAAGAGTAATAGGATATCATCGGAGTACTGCGCCGTCTTTGAAGACCCCTCAGTATGAAGTCACTTTAGAGCCTTCTGAAAGCTTTTTGAAGGTCGGTTTTTTGAATTCAAGAGGCGAAATGTTGTACGTTTTGACCAATTTGGTAGGTGAATATAATTTTGCGAATGTTGCAACGGCGGTGGCAGTGGGCAAATATTTCAAAGTCAATACGGCTAAAATGAAAGCCGCTTTGGAGAGTTATGTGCCGAGCATGAATCGCTCGCAACTCGTTGATTATAAAGGCTCTACGATTATCATGGATGCCTATAATGCCAACCCAACGAGTATGCGCAATGCCCTTTTAAATCTTTCTAAAATGCCACAAAAACATAAAGTAGCCATAATCGGCGATATGCGAGAACTGGGAGATGAAAGTTTTCAAGAGCATCAAGAGATTTTGAATTTAGCTAATTCATTGAATTTCAATCAGTTAATAACTATTGGAACTGAATTTGGGAAAGTGAATACTGACAATACTGATGGGGTACATTTCACGGAAACGGCTCAAGCTGCAGAGTGGTTTAAAGCACAAAATTTTGATACTGAAACGTGTATTTTAATAAAAGGCTCACGGGGTATGCGGTTGGAAACATTATTATAACAATCCGTGCCACCGCTCTAAGCCTGTGCGTTACACACATCTTTTAAAAATACTGTACTGACCTCGTTAGAGGTCAAAGAATTGTAGTAAAAATACCCGCAAGGAAGCTATCGACCTCGTTAGAGGTCGTATTATTTGCTTTGCATGACCTCTAACGAGGTCGAAAAATGCTGTTTTATTTTACTTCCTACAATTCTTCGACCTCTAATGAGGTCATTTTAATCAAAAAAGATGTGTGTAACGAACAGGCTCTAAGCGGTGGCACGGTTATAGAATCACTTCCGTCCAAAATCCGCAGGTATTTCACCCCAATCCTCGGTTTCCCACTTTATAATCGGATTTTTATAGGTATTCGAATTGAGCCATTTCAGAGCCCTTTCCATCAATTCAAAAATCTGTTCGTTGCGAGGCGTTCTTTCCAATTCCGTTTTCACTTTTTTATTGCGTACCCACGCAATTGCCGTGCGCGAATCGCTGTAAATCGGTGTAATATCCCTTCCTTCTTTTTTTAAAAACGCCAAACCATGTACTAAAGCTAAAAACTCCCCAATATTATTCGTGCCTTGCGGAAACGGTCCTTGATGGAATATTTGTTCTTTGGTTTTGGTATAAACGCCACGGTATTCCATATTGCCGGGGTTGCCACTGCAAGCCGCATCGACAGCAATGCTTTCCTTAATAATCAAATCACGGCTTATTTTACCTTGCGGTTTTTTACCGTCATCTTTTTTACTAAAATCATAATACTCATAAAACTTGCCTTTGAAAGCTTTTTCAGCTTCTTCTCGTGTTTCAAAAGATTTATATTTGGCATTCGGAAAGCCTTGAATTTGTGCTTTGGCATCATCCCAATTGGTATAAATACCCGGCTTGGCACCTTCCCAAATGACGTATAGTTTCGTTTTTTTAGCCATAAATTTAGTAGTCAGTTGATTAGTAGTCAGTTGTAAAATCAGTTGATTATTAGTCAATTGTCAGTATCCGACTACTGGCGCTAAAACACTGACAACCGATTACTGACCAACTGACTACTAATATATTTGAATATTTCTAGTAATAAATAGAACTTTGCAAAAGTATAGCTTATCAGCGAATTGATTATGCTATTTATCTTTTTTAAAAACGTTTCATTAAAATTATGATTGATACACACGCTCATTTATACTCAAGACAATTCAATAATGACCGCGAAGAGATGCTTCAAAGAGCTATTACTGAGGGGGTCACAAAAGTTTATTTACCCGCTGTGGATAGCGAGTCACACGAAAGAATGTTGGAATTGGAAGCCGCTCATCCCGATTTTTGTGTAGCGATGATGGGTTTGCATCCATGCAGCGTGAAAGAGGAATCCATTGAAAAAGAGTTAAAAATTGTTGAAAATTACATTTCTGAGCGTCCTTTTTGCGCCATCGGTGAAATAGGTATTGACCTTTATTGGGATAAAACGACTTTTGAAGTACAGAAAAAAGCGTTCATTCAGCAAATGCATTGGGCGCAGGATTTGGGCGTACCCATTATCATCCACAGCCGTGAAAGTATGGACGAAGTGATTGATATTTTACAAAAAAATACGTTTTATACTGAGGGGGGGATACTCCACTGTTTTACAGGCAATGTTGAGCAAGGGCAAAAGTTAATTGATATGGGCTTTTACTTAGGTATTGGTGGTGTAGCAACGTATAAAAATGGCGGATTAGAGCCTGTTATTAGCCATTTTTCACTTGAAAATTTTGTTTTAGAAACGGATGCGCCTTATCTCGCACCGATTCCATTTAGAGGGAAACGCAATGAATCGAGTTACGTCAAGCACGTGGCACAACGGATAGCAGATATTAAAATGATTGATATTGCAGAGGTGAGTCGGGTGACTTCTTTAAATGCTGAAAAGATTTTTTCAAAGGTCGGGCAGTTGGTTTAGGC
>JANPHO010000200.1:0-3291 GCA_031424515.1 Saprospiraceae bacterium | reverse complement strand
ATGCACGGCATTTTGTGTTGCCAGAGTTCGGTGTAGAAGGTCAAAAACGGCTTAAAAATGGGCGCGTTTTGGTTGTTGGGGCAGGCGGTTTGGGCTGTCCGTTATTGCTGTATTTGGCAGCGGCTGGGGTGGGGCGCATTGGTATCATTGATGCGGATAGGGTAGATGATTCTAATTTGCAACGACAAGTGCTTTATACCACCCAAGATGTCGGCAAGTACAAAGCTAAAGCCGCCAAGGAACGCCTTTTAGCATTGAATCCGCATATCCAAATTGAGGTTTTTACCACGAATTTTACCATTGAAAATGCGCTTGAAATCATAGAAAATTATGACGTTGTGGCAGATGGAACGGATAATTTTCCGACCCGTTATCTCGTCAATGATGCGGCTGTACTGAGGGGTAAGGTGAATGTATATGCGTCCATTTTTAGGTTTGAGGGGCAGGTTTCGGTTTTTAATTATAGTAAAAATGAGGGCGAAAGGGGCGTGCAATACCGTGATTTATTCCCTACGCCACCACCGCCGGGGCTGGTGCCCGATTGTGCAGAAGGGGGCGTTTTGGGGGTTTTACCTGGCATTATTGGCAGTATGCAAGCGAGTGAGGTGATTAAAGTGTTGAGTGGAGTGGGTGAGCCTCTGGCGGGTCGTTTATTCATTTTTGATGCGGCAAGTTTTACGACACGGGTTTTGAAAGTGTCTAAAAATCCGAATTTGATAGTGCCTACGGCGTTGATTGATTATGATATGTTTTGTGGGATTAAAAAGGCGACAGGCGATAGTCGTCAGGCGACAATGGGTGAAATTTCAGTATTTGAATTGAAGAAAATGATGGATGAAAAGGCTGATTTTCAATTGATTGACGTGCGAGAAGCTTATGAATATGAAGTATCGAATTTAGGTGGTACACTGATACCCCTCAGTATTTTAAGTGAGAATATAGATAAAATTGCCACCGATAAAACCGTGGTAGTGCATTGTAAAAGCGGTGCAAGAAGCGCCAAAGCCATTGATTTTTTAAAAGAACAGGGCGTTAAAAATGTGTTAAACTTGACGGGCGGTATCGTAGCTTTTGAAAAAGAGTTTAATTTGGATGTTTGAAACTCACCTTTTAAATCATTAAAAATGAAAAAAGCTCTCCTTTTTGCGTTTATTAGTTTACCTTTTTTAGGTTTTAGTCAAACTGACAATAGCCGACCGAGTATAAAATGGGCTCAACCACCACCTGAAAATAAAAGAATGATCTATATGCAGAAAGGTGCTCCTGTACCTTATGACGATAAAACATTGCCTCTTTTGGTGATAGATGGCTTGCTATTGAATTTTGAAAATCACGCTGAATTTGAAGCGAAATTAAATACAATTAATCCCAATACAATCGCATCAATGGATGTCGTGAAAGGCAAAAAAGCCATTGATATTTTTGGTGAAAAAGGGAATAACGGGGCTATTATTATAACGAGTAAGAAGTAAACTTATATAGAATGTCACAAAATAAGGCATAAATGAACTTTTTTAATTTAACAAAGGTTTATTTATGCCTTATTTTTTAAGGGTGAGCAGCTACCCAAACATCACCATCTTCAAAAATCTCCTTTTTCCATATCGGAACAGTCTGTTTTAAAGTATCAATGCAATACTCACAGGCATCAAAAGCTGCGCCTCTATGTGGTGCGCTCACTGCTATTACCACTGCTATTTCACCAATATCTAAAACGCCAATTCTGTGGTGAATGGCGACTTTTGAGATAGAAAATTGGGCTAAAGCTTCTTGTGCTATTTTTTTCATTTCCCGAATAGCCATCGGCTCGTATGCTTCAAATTCAAGGCGAAGTACAGTTTTACTCTGCGTTTTGTTTCTAACCGTCCCAATGAAAACGACTGCCCCACCAGCGGCAGGCGATTCTACGAAGGCTTCACAGTCTTTTATACTGAGGGGGGTAGAATATATTTTAATATCTATCATACTATGTCACAATTTGTTAATATTTGTTACTTTTTTATTTTCTGTTGTCATAAGTATAGAATATTCACTTTTTATTAACTAAATAAATACTTCATGGATTCTACAAACTTTTTGACAGAACTGCCTCAATTGATTCTTCAACATTTACCCAAGATTGCAACGGCGCTTTTTACACTGGTCATTGGTCTTTGGATAATTAGTTGGATAACGAGGTTACTTGATGGAACGATGCAAAAACGAGGTTTTGACTCTACTATCCGTCCTTTTTTAGCTTCGCTCGTGAGTGTGGGCTTAAAGGTAATGCTTTTATTAAGTGTTGCGGGTATGTTTGGAATAGAAACAACGTCATTTATTGCGATTTTTACTGCATTAGCTTTTGCTGTTGGTACTGCACTTTCTGGAAGTTTAGGTCATTTTGCGAGTGGTGTATTATTATTGATTTTCCGTCCTTACAAAGTAGGTGATTTGGTATCTATTGGTGGTGGTCAGACAGGTGTTGTTGAAGAAATTCAAGTTTTTAACACTGTTTTATTGACTCCTGACAATAAGAAAATCATTATCCCGAATGGTGTCGTTACGAGTAATATTATGACAAATATCTCTGGTCAAGGAACGATTAGAGTAGATATGACTTACAATGTAGCCGGCAATGCTGATATTGATAAAGTGCGGGCATGTATTAAAAGAGTGGCAGATGCCTCGCCACTAATTTTAAAAAATCCAGCAGTTGATATATTGGTCAATGAACTTCCTGTAGGTATGACTGAGTTTGCTGTTCGCCCTTGGTGCAACAGTGCTAACTATTGGGATGTATATTTTTACATGAAAGAAGAGATTAAAAAGGCATTTGATAGAGAAGGAATTGCTTTACCAAAGCCCGGTATGGACATTAATGTGAAACAATGAAATTAGACTTTAAAGCGCTTCTATCCTATTATAATAAATGCAGTAACACATATAGAAAATCATTAAACTACTGTGCAATAAATAATAATAATATCTAAATACTTGAATATCAATAATTTAATGCAGTTTTAAAATGAATTATTTATTAACCCCATGCTTTATCACGGGGAATGCCAAATAATAACCAAAGGCTTTAGCCGTTAACCTAAGTTTTAATTAGTGAAAATTAGCGGCTAAAGCCTTAATACTTCTCATAGTATCCCCCCATGCTAAAGCATGGGGTTAGTAGATAATTGAAAATCAAGTATTTACACATTAAATTAATTCGCTGTACAGTAGTTTAGAAAATCATACATTATAATATTGATTTTCACTTTAACACAAACTCATAATTCTAAAGAAAAAGTCATTTTATCACTA
>JANPHO010000199.1:0-5090 GCA_031424515.1 Saprospiraceae bacterium | reverse complement strand
TCATTTTATCAGCAAATAAAAAAAGATAATATTGAAGATAATGGTTTATGTTCCAATGTTTTCCATGGTTTGCACATTGATAAAGAAGAAAATCTGTGGTTATTCAGTTGGGCTAATTCCTGTATCAATCATATTAACTTAAAGAAATTTCGTTTTTCCACAATAGAATTTGAGGATAAAAAGATTAACAAAAATTTTATATCTATCGTAGAAGATGACGATAAAAATATTTGGGTCGCAAACACAAACGGAGAATTACTGATTTTTAATCAACAACATCAACTTATTAATACTCTGGGTGCTTCTATTTTTACTGAAAAACGCATTAGAAACTTAGTAAAAGACAAAAAAGGTAATATTTGGATATTTACTGACCATAAACTCTGTGTATTCGATAGAATTTCTAAGAGTTTTAAAACGGTTATTCCGAACTCCAACTCTAATATTTATTATCTTCTATTTTTGGAGGACGGTATAATATTGATGGCTAAAGAAGACGGTATTTATGAAATAAAAGAACAAAATGGTGACTATAATATATATACAACATCCTTGATACCCCCTCAGTATCAAACTGGTATTGATAAATTATTTTATATATCTCCAAACATATTGTTCGCTCCAACAAAAGACTTAAACGTTGAAGTTTTCAAAACTGGCAGCGTTACTTGGGAGCATAAAATGACTATACCTGTAAATGATGTAATAGAAAATTATATCCATGTGAAAGATACTATTTGGTTAGGAGGAGAAAAAAATTTATGGAAAATATTTCCTTCACCCGATGGTAAATATAGTTGTCAACTTGAATTAGCTCTGCCCTTCATCTACAGTATTAAAAAAGACGATAAAAATAACCTTTGGATTTCATCTGAGACTGGCTTAAATGTTTACAATCCAATATCCAAAAAACTGAAAAAATTTTCTACTTCAGATGGTATTAGTAATGTCATGATAGGGAAATTGATAACAGCTTCATCAGGTGAAATGTGGCTTACAAGCTTGAATAAAATAAATGTTTTTCGCCCGGAGGAGATAAAAGAATACGATAATAAACCTATCATGCAGATTACAGGCATCAAGGTGAATGATGAAGTATATAAAAAAGAAGGCGAAGTTTCAGAGTTAAAAGGATTGACGCTTAAACACACCCAAAATACAGTTGAGTTAGAGTTTGTGGCGATTGAATATGGCGATTCTAAAGGCAATAAGCTTAAGTTTAGATTGGATAATTATGATGCAGATAGTACTTGGATAGAAATAGATAATATCAAACCGAATATTAAATACTATAAATTACCTCCGGGTGATTACACTTTTCGTTTAAAAGGCTATAATTCAGATGGTTTGGAAAGTGAGGTGGAGAAGATTTTTACTATCCGAATTATTCCGCCGTGGTATCAAACTTGGTGGGGTATGGCGCTGATTGGTTTATTTTTAGGTTTGCTTATATATGGTATATTTTTATGGCGTTTGAGAATTTTAAAACAGAGAGAAGAGTTTAAACAAAAAATACTGAAAACAGAAATGAAAGCTCTGCGGGCTCAAATGGATCCGCACTTTTTGTACAATACCATGAACTCTATCAATGCATTTATCCTGCAAAATGATAGAAACAAAGCCAGTAGTTTTTTAACTGATTTTGCGCATTTAATCCGTAAAATACTTGATTTTTCAAAAGAAGAGACCATTTCTATTGAAAAAGAAGAGGAAATACTGAGGGGGTACCTCCAAATGGAAGCCATGCGTTTTAGTGATAGTTTTGACTATGAAATCACCGTTGATGATAAACTCGATCCTTGGGATACGCAAGTGCCTACCATGATTTTACAACCATTTATTGAAAATTCAATCATTCATGGTATTCGCAACAAAAAAGATGGACGGGGCAAAATAAGCATCCGTTTTGAAGCCGACGGCAATGATTATTTCAAATGTATCTTAGAGGATAATGGGGTAGGCCGCGCAAAAGCAGCTGAAATCAATAAACAACACCGCTCAAAGGATCATAATTCAAAAGGTATGCAAATTACCAACGACCGTATTGAAGTTTTGAATCATCAAAGAACTAAAAAGTCGTCCCTCACTATTGAAGATTTAAAAGACGATGCGGGCGAAGCGAAAGGAACAAAAGTGATTATTCGAGTGCCCTTTTTCTAAAAATCCTCAAGATTTTTCATTGCATTATGAAAATTAATGATTCCTTCTTTCTTTTTAAAAAAAAATCATGCACTTTTGCGTCAACATGTGTTTTTTGATTGTTAATCTCTTCTTACTTCTCCTTATTTTTTTCGGATTATTAAACGTTTAGATATAAAGGGTTTAATAGTGGTGCAATTTTACTTAATTCGACTATTTTAAACTGAAAAATTAACTACTTGTCAACAGTGGAATATGAAGGCAATAATTATTGATGATGAACTATCAGCGAGAACAACGTTAACGGAATTAATAAAAGAATATTTTCCCAATGTTATCCAGATAGTAGAGGTGTGTGATAATCCAAGTTCAGGAATACTTGCCATTCAGAACCACGCGCCAGATGTGGTATTTTTGGATGTTGAAATGCCAGAAAAATCGGGTTTTGAAATGCTAAAGGAAATGGGTTTTCCACACATTGATTTTAATGTGGTTTTTAGTACGGCACACAGCCATTATGCGGTGCAAGCATTTCGATTCAGTGCCGTCGATTTTTTATTAAAACCCGTTAAAATAGAACAATTGATTGAAGCAGTGATGAAGGTCAAAGAGAATCTCATCCGTGACCAAAAGGAATTAGACGTCGAAAAATATAAGGCTTTGATTGATAATTTGGCAAAGGATGAAGATACAGATACTTATTCCAACCGCCGAATAGTTCTCTCTACTTCCGACGGTACTTTATTCGTGGATTCTGATGATATATTGAGGCTTGAAGCAGATGGAAATTACACAACTTTATATTTCACGAATCAAAAACCGATATTTTTAGCCCGTCAATTAGGTGATTTTAATGAAATGAATCCTTTCTTACGTGTTCATCGCTCGCACAGTGTGAATCCAAAACACGTTGTAAAAATGGAAAAAGGGGATAATATTAAATTAACCCTACGGGACGGTTCAGCCGTTGAAGTGGCGCGGAGTAAAAAAGATGACGTGATGAAATTTTTCAAAGAATTTTTAACGGCTTGATAAAAGACCATTTTTATATATTTTAACTTGAATACTGAGGGGTTTCATGCGCAATGTATGATACCCCTCAGTACTATTATGTATAATGCAGCAATTCCGCATTTGAAAATTTTAAGTCCTAATTTTAATATATCCCCTCAGTATTTAGTGCATTTTTGTGTAAAATTGTTATGAATAGAAGCTCAACTCTCCAAAAGTTTCAAACTTTTGGAGAGTTTTTAACCATTTAGGGAATTGCTGTGCTTAATGTTAACAATCTCTTAATGGCTTTTAAATCAAATGGTTACGTATGAATAATTCTCTATATTTGCGACCATAAACAAACAACAATGAGACAGATGCCTTTTTGAGACTACACTCCTTAAGCATTTTTCCATTCAACTTTCATCGGGTTAAATTAGAAGCATATTGGCATCAATGAAATGTGTATTTCAATGGTGTGTTCCTTTATATTTTAAAACAATTTCTAATTTTTAAACAAAAGCCGATAACAATGAATAAGAGATGCCTACTTTTTCCCGCTTTTTTACTTTTACTGCAATATATCGCACTATCTCAGAGCTCTTTTGAGGTATCGCCGTGTTTTCATGATGAAGTTTTGAAATACCAATCTTTAGTGACTCCTGATTTTAAAAATGCCGTTGACCGCACGTATGAATCTTTATTAAAAAAAGGTGCACTCCAAACGCGTGGCGATAAATTATACACAGTTAATGTCGTTGTCCATGTGGTGTACAATGCCGAGGAAGAAAATATTTCTGACACGCGCATCAAAGACCAAATCACGGTTTTGACGGAAAGCTATCGCCGTAAAAACTCGGATACCACCAATACGAGAGCCATTTTTAAGCCCGTTGCTGCCGATGCGAATGTCGAATTCAAATTGGATAGAATAGTGCGGGTGAAAACAACTGTGCTTTTCAAGCCCAATATTTTATCGCAAACGGATCAAATTCCCAATCAAGTGAAGCAATCCGACAAAGGAGGTAGTAATGCGATTGACCCCGATAGATATTTGAATATCTGGGTGTGTAAAATTCAGCCGCTTGAACTTTTAAGTCTTCAATTGGGTCAAGTTTTAGGATTTGCCTATCCACCCGCGGGCTTGACGAATTGGCCTGACGGTGCAAGTGCGCCCTCTAAAAATTTGGATGGTGTGGTAGTGGATTTCAGAACGGTTGGAAAAGAAGGTTTGGTGTATAATTATCCTGACCGCCCAACGCCTTTACTGATGCAAGGTAGAACGCTTGTACACGAAGTGGGGCATTATTTGGGTTTGCGTCACATTTGGGGTGATGGTTCATTGTTGGGTTCAAGTTGCAATGGTGAAGATGGCATTGCAGATACGCCTAAAGCATCATCACAGTCGAAGTTTGATTGTGATAAAACAAAAAATTCATGCCCCGATACGCCCGTTGATTTGCCCGATATGATTGAAAATTATATGGATTATAGCGAAGAGAGTTGCATGAATATGTTTACAAAAGGTCAAGTAAATATGATTCGCAGCGTATTGGAAGGTCCTCGTAAACTATTGATTGAGAAGTCATTACGCGCGGAAGAAATTGCTAATTTCAAAGTAACACTCAGTCCAAACCCTACGAACGGAACTGTGTATTTGGATTGGAATGAAAAAGAGCCTTATCAAGTCAGTGTTTATGATACTTACGGTCGTTTGGTAGAAAAGTCAATAAATCAAAGCAGCCAATCAATGAATTTAACCTCATATAATAATGGCTTGTATTTCTTTGAAATAAAATCCAATAATCGTTTTCAAGTACTGAAATGTATTGTGGCGAAGTAGGATTTTATCGTTTGTTAATGCGAAATTATAGTTTTAAAATGTTGTATAATTAACCCCATCGCTTTAGCGTGGGGTGAAAAATGAACCCGATTATGAGGCTTTAGCCATTTAACTA
>JANPHO010000198.1:0-2886 GCA_031424515.1 Saprospiraceae bacterium | reverse complement strand
GCTTGTATTGAATACGGTAAGGCATTGGATTCAAAGGTTTTAACGGTTTGGTTAGCAGATGGTTCTAACTTCCCTGGGCAACAACATTTCCGCAAGGCTTACCAACGCACGGCTGATTCATTGGCGGATATTTACACAAATATGCCCGATGATTGGACGATGCTGATTGAGTATAAACCGTATGAGCCATTTTTCTACTCAATGGTGATTCCAGATTGGGGTACGTCGAATGCGTTGTGTCAATATGTTGGTAAAAATGCACAAGTTTTAGTGGATTTAGGTCACCACTTGCCGAATACCAATATTGAACAAATTGTCGGTCGTTTGATGCACTTTGGTCGCTTGGGTGGTTTCCATTTTAACGGTTCTATGTACGGCGATGATGATTTGACAACGGGCAGCATCAAGCCTTATCAATTCTTCTTGATTTTCAATGAATTGGTAGATGCGATGCAAGACCCTTCAGTAAAAAATCCGCCTTTGGCATGGATGATTGATGCGAGCCACAACACCAAAGACCCTATGGAGGACTTGATGCAATCGGTTCAAAATATTTTAACGACTTATGCAAAAGCCCTTTTAGTGGATAGAGTGGCGCTCAACGAAGCGCAAGAAGCGAACGATGTGGTAAAAGCAGAGGAGTTGTTGCGTGATATTTTTGCTACGGATACCCGTGCTTTGGTCGCTGAAGCATTGCGTCAAAGCGGTGGCGCCATTGACCCAATCGGCGTTTTCAGGCAGTTAGATATTCGTCGTGGTTTGATTGAAAAACGAGGTCATTCAGTGGCTGTTGGTTTGTAAAACGATATTTAAACCACAAAGGACACATAGATACACAAAGCCCTTTGTGTTTCTATGTGTTCTCTGTGGTTTAAAATTGGCTTTTGTTTTAAAACATGAAAAAAAAGATTTACGCCATATTTGATATTGGTAAAACCAATAAAAAACTATTGCTTTTCGATGAAAACCAGCAAGTCATCGAAGAGCAACAAGAGGTATATGCTGAAATACACGACGAAGATGGCTTCCCTTGCGATGATTTGGAGCGTTTGACTGAGGGGGTATTGAAACAGTGGGAAAAGCTACAAAATGATAACCGTTATGAAGTTTTAGGCGTGAATTTCACAGCGTACGGAGCGAGTTTTGTGCATTTAGATGAAAATGACAAGCCCGTAGCACCGCTTTATAACTATTTAAAACCTTTCCCCGAAGCACTCAGCGAGCAATTTTATACAATGATTCAAAACAAATTTGGTCAATCCAAGACTGAATTTGCCGCTGTCACGTGCTCTCCTTTGATGGGATTACTCAATTCGGGTTTGCAATTATACTTTTTAAAATATGCAAAACGGGATATTTTTAATAAAATAAAAACCTCATTACACCTCCCGCAATACCTTTCTTTCCTTATTTCGGGTCAAAAATACAGTGATTTTACGTCCATCGGCTGCCATACAGCGTTGTGGGATTTTACTAAAGATGATTACCACGATTGGGTAAAAGCAGAAGGTATCATTGAAAAATTAGCTCCAATTACAACTCGTAAATCAGTAGAAGTCAATCCTCAACCCTCAATCCTCAATCCCGAAATTGGTGTGGGTTTGCACGATAGCTCATCCGCTTTATTGCCCTATTCCGCTAATGAAAATGAGCCTTTTATGCTCATTTCAACGGGAACGTGGTGTATTAATCTCAATTCATTTAATCAAGACCCCCTCAGCCTGCCTGCCGGACAGGCAGGTATTGACCTGATTTCCAAGGACTGTTTAAGCTATATGACACCGCAGGGCGATATGACGAAGGCATCGAGGGTATTTTTTGGGCGTGAACATGATTACCAAGTGGAGCGCATCGCCGAGTATTTTAAAGTAGAAAAGGATTTTTATAAAAATATTCAACTTTCCAAAAGTTTTAAACTTTTGGAAAGTTCTAATTTCATTCCCGCTTGCATGGAAGGCACAGGACCCATACCTCAAAAACAGGATAAAATATGGGATTTATCGTCGTTTGAATCAGAAGAAACGGCGTATAGCGCATTGATGCGTGGATTGATGGATATTTTAAAAATATCAATTAAATTGGTGGATAATGGTGTAAAAACCTTTTTTGTGGATGGTGGATTCGCTCGCAACGTCCTTTTTATGGATATGCTCAAAAGCGATTTTAAAGATAAAATAGTGAAAACATTGGACGTGCCACAAGCAACGGCTTTGGGCGGTGTTTTAAGAGTAAAGCGGAACTCCAGTTCCGTAGTAGAAATTTAAAATGAACAATGAATTTCAATCAAGAAACAGCTAGTTTGCCAAGGTTTAAAATCAGTTTTTTAAGCTTATTTATTATCTTTTTTATAATTATTTATAGTTGTAAAAATGATGACAGCAATAAGGATTTTATTAAGAAGTTGAATTCTAAAGAGATAACATCAATAATAATTTATGCTTTTTGTACTCCTTTATATGAGATTAAAGATACAAATTTGATATTTAATGTTTGTAACACAGTTGTTAATGTATCCCCAGAACGCCTAATTTCTAATTTTAATAAAATAGATTCTATTACTTCTAAACAAGAAATAATGGATTATAAAAACTTCTTCTTAAATTACGATAAGCAATATCCTGAAGAAGTTAGACTAAAAGATAATATAGATTTAAGAGTTGTTTTATTGTTGAATTTTGAAAATAAGAGTGTTGATACTTTATCATTTATTTCTAATAATCAAATTCAAGTGAATGAATCTACTGTTCAGCAATTCGCTAAGTTTTGATAATCAATATTTTAAAAATAAAGTTAAAAATTAATTTGTTTTAAAATATTGATTTACAATTATTTAAGCATATAAATTAAATTGCATTTTAAAAGCTTTTCAAAGTTGAATTTTTAAAG
>JANPHO010000197.1:0-23812 GCA_031424515.1 Saprospiraceae bacterium | reverse complement strand
AAAATTTTATTTAGCCCTACTTTACATACCTCCAACTTCTTCTTTTTCAAGGTCAGCTGTAAAAGATGCTGAATTATATTCACGATTCAAACGAGCGATGTTTTCAAGACTGATTTCTTTAGGACACTCTGCTTCGCAAGCACCAATATTAGAACACATACCAAATCCTTCTTGATCATGCTGAGCCACCATCGCTTGTACGCGACGAGCAGCCTCTGGACGACCTTGTGGTAATTGACCCAAGTGCGATACTTTAGCAGAAGTGAACAACATGGCTGAACCGTTCGGACAAGCCGCCACACAAGCACCACAACCGATACAAGTAGCCGCGTCAAATGCCTTTGATGCTTGATCTTTACCGATTAATATATCATTGCCATCTTGCGCTTGGCCTGTACCCACTGAAATATATCCTCCTGCTTGAATAATACGGTCAAATGCTGAACGGTCAACCACTAAATCCTTGATAATCGGGAACGATTTAGCACGATAAGGTTCGATGACGATAGTATCTCCATCTTTATACTCGCGCATGTGAAGCTGACAAGTTGTTGTCGCTTTCCAAGGCCCATGCGGACGACCATTGATGACCATTGAGCAAGTACCACAAATACCCTCACGGCAATCGTGCTCAAAGGTTACTGGTTCTTCTTTTTTTGAAATTAATTGTTCGTTCAATACATCAAGCATTTCAAGAAAAGACATGTGTTCACTCACATTATCGAGTGAATAATTGACCAACTGCCCTTTAGTATATTTGCCACCTTGACGCCAGATTTTTAAATTGAGTTTCATTTTTCCAATGATTTTATGATAGTTGGAATAAATTTAAGTTTGATAATCCCCTTATTTTTAATTTTTTTAAAACAATTCTCTAGAAAGTTAATTCCGAGATTCAGAATGGAGGGGTGAAAATTTTGGAAATAGAGTGATGCACATATTGAACACTCTATCTCCAAATATAATATTATGCATAAGAGCGCGTGGTCAATTTGATATTTTCAAATATCAATTCTTCTTTGTTTAGAATTGGGTCAGATGGATCACCCGAAAATTCCCAAGCCGCTACATAAGCGTATTCGTCATCGTTTCGTTGAGCTTCACCCGCCGCATCTTGATATTCTTCTCTGAAATGCCCACCGCACGATTCATTGCGATTAAGCGCATCAATACACATTAATTCGCCTAACTCAATAAAGTCAGCTACTCGTAGGGCTTTATCCAGTTCAGGGTTGTATTCGTCTTTGGTTCCAGGCACAAATACGTCCTTATAATATTCTGCACGCAATTCCCTGACCATTTGTATAGCTTTAGTCAAGCCTTCTGCATTACGTGCCATACCGCAATAATCCCAAATGATCTTACCTAAACGACGGTGAAAACTCTCTACTGATTGATTGCCTTTATTATTTATCAATTGGTCTATACGAGCTTGAGTAGCTTGTTCAGCTGCCGCAAATTCAGGTGAATCAGTGGAGATTTTGCCTGTACGAATATCCTTTGAAAGAGCAGATCCGATTGTGTATGGTAAAACGAAATAACCATCAGCCAAACCCTGCATCAAAGCAGATGCGCCCAGACGGTTAGCACCGTGATCACTGAAATTCGCTTCACCTGTAGCAAATAGGTTCGGAACAGTCGTTTCAAGATTATAATCTACCCAAACGCCACCCATTGTGTAATGAACCGCAGGGTAAATACGCATTGGCTGTTTGTATGGATTCTCGTCCGTGATTTTAGCGTACATATCAAACAAGTTGCCATAGCGTTCACGTACTTTATCCTCGCCCATGCGTTCAACAGCTGCTTTAAAATCAAGATAAACACCCAAGCCAGATTTACCTACTCCACGTCCTTCGTCACACACGTTTTTAGCGGCACGAGATGCCACGTCACGGGGTACGAGGTTACCGAAAGCTGGATAAATACGCTCTAAATAATAATCTCTATCTTCTTCTTTAATTTCGTTTGGATGTTTGCCGCAATCTTCTTTTCTTTTAGGTACCCAAATGCGACCATCGTTACGCAATGATTCTGACATCAAAGTTAACTTTGATTGATAATCACCTGAAACGGGAATACATGTCGGGTGAATCTGGGTGAAACAAGGATTAGCAAAGTTAGCACCTCTGCGGTGCGCTCTCCAAGCAGCAGATACATTACACATCATGGCATTGGTTGACAAATAGAAGACGTTGCCGTAACCACCTGTAGCCAACACAACAGCATGAGCTGAGAATCGCTCTAATTTACCCGTTAAAAGATTGCGAACGATAATTCCACGAGCTTTACCATCTACCACCACAAGGTCAAGCATTTCATGGCGATTATACATTTTCACCGAACCTGTCTTAATTTGACGGCTCAGCGCTTGATAAGCACCAATCAATAATTGTTGTCCCGTCTGGCCACGAGCGTAGAACGTACGAGATACTTGAACACCACCGAATGAGCGGTTATCCAGCATGCCCGAATATTCGCGCGCAAAAGGCACACCTTGCGCTACGCATTGGTCAATAATATCCGTAGAAACTTCCGCGAGGCGATGAACATTGACTTCACGTGCCCTATAATCACCACCTTTAATGGTATCATAAAATAAGCGGTGAACAGAGTCCCCGTCATTGCGGTAATTCTTAGCGGCATTAATACCACCTTGAGCTGCAATCGAGTGCGCACGACGAGGAGAATCATGGAAAGTAAATGCTTTCACATTATATCCCAATTCGCCTAATGATGCCGCAGCAGCAGCACCTGCCAAGCCCGTACCAACCACAATCACATCAATCCGCATCTTATTAGCGGGTGAAACGAGAGGCATCGAGCTTTTATATTTAGTCCATTTGTCAGCGAGTGGTCCTTCTGGAGCCTTTGACTCCAATTTGCGGTCACCTACTTTAATGTTCAAACCGTTAACAGTTGTTTCTTTAGCCATTATATGTAGAAAATGTTTTAATTTTTAATAAAACAAATCGTCGAAATCCTTTTTTTTACTTACAAAAGTTAAAAATACTGAGGGGGTATAAAATTTATTTCGTTAAGAAATAAATAATTGGAATCGCAGCGAAACCAAGTGGAACGATGATAGAATATACTGCTCCCAGCCCCTTAATAAACGGTGTATACTTAGGATGGTTCACACCAAGTGTCTGAAATGCAGATTGAAAACCATGATTTAAGTGAAAAAATAAAACCACTTGACCAATTACGTAGCTGACTACAATAATTGGGTTCATGAAAGCTTCTGCTACACGTGCGTAAAGGTTAGCAATAGGCTCTCCCTCAGCGAAATTTGGATAGGTCAACATGGTTAATTCTCCCATTTTCATTTTTGCCCAAAAGTCACCCATGTGGATAATAAGGAAGAAGAGTATCAATGTGCCCAATAATGCCATATTAGATGATGCCCAATTGACACCTGGAGGCGTCGTTTTCACGGCGTAAGTCTGACCCTTAGCTTTCCGATTGGCAAAATAAAGTAGTAAGCCTTGAACAGTGTGCACGATTATGAAAAAGTACAAACCGTAAGAAATCGTTTTGATGAGCGGGTTGTGCGTCATAAAATATGAATATTTGTTGAACGCTTCCCCTTCATCACCTTTTAGTAATTGTAAATTACCTACTAAATGAACCACTAAAAAGAGAATTAAAAATAAGCCCGTTGAGCTCATCGTTAGCTTACGACCAATAGAGGATGTCAAATAATTAATTAACCACTTCATATTTATCAGAGCTTTTTAAAGCGAGTTTAATGAGAGATGTGAATAAAAAGTTAGTTTATCGTCACGTTTTCGAACATATCTTCAAAACTATATACAAAAACCTTATTGACCAATTTCTGTTTAGTTTTTCACTTCCAAATCTCTTATTTAGAATTTATTTAAATAAATTGAGCATTGATTAGCTCTATTCATGATTTTAAAATATTTTGAAACCATACATAAAAAATTATTAAGCCACGAATTAACTAATTTCACCAATTTAGATGTCGATAATTTTATCGAATTTTACGAAATTGCCCTTAAGGGCAATTAAATTGGTGAAATTAGCTCAATTTGTCAACACGTAAATTAGTGAAATTAGTTAATTCGTGGCTCCAAAAAAAATTATGTGTGGTTTCAAATATAATATCAAAAAAATAAATTGAAATTACAGAATTGTGTTTTTTCAATAAAATAGAAGACATTTGCAGACTTAACATTTATGAAAAATGAGTATTAAATTCGAGCATTTTATTAAAAAGTTCCCTAAAGTGGAATTACCCATCGTCTTTAGTGAAGATTTGCATCATGATTTTGCAAAGGAAAATGAGCCTTTGCCACTACAGATGATTGACGAGTATATTGCTAAGTACGAAACTACTGTCCAAGACGATATGACCGAGTACGTACCCTGTATTCAATTACCTGCTGAAAAGAAAACTTACAAAGCTGTCGTATATTGGAGAGCAGGTTTGCTGACTTACGATTATGTTTTGGCTACTTACGACATAAAATCAGGAGCCATGATAGATAAAAAATCTATCGCGGGCACTAAAGTCATTGGCAATGCAGTAAAACGAATAGTAACAATAATTAAAGAAGACTTAACTATTCACTCTGCAGAAGGCATAGAGGAAACGGGGAAAGAGTATGTTGCAGACACTACTAAGGTTCAGAGATTTGAAATACTCGAAAATGGGCGTATTGAACAAGATTATTAGAAACGTATTTTAAGAACTATCTTGATACGAAATACCAATCAATGAAATTATCTCTTAAAATAGCACTTCGTTATCTTTTTGCCAAGAAAAGTACCAATGCCATCAATATCATCAGTGGTATATCGGTATTGGGTTTAGCATTGGGCGCGGCGGCGTTGGTGCTGGTGCTATCTGTTTTCAATGGCTTTGAAAAGTTGATAACAGGCATGATGAGTAATTTCAATCCTGACGTCAAAATCATACCCGCAAAAGGAAAGACTTTCACATCTGATACATTGATAATGAATCAGTTACGTCAAATTAGCAGTATTGAACAGCTATCAGAAACACTTGAAGAAACCGCATTTTTTGAATATGAAAAATCACAAGCTTTCGGAACTTTGAAGGGCGTTGATACGGTTTTTTCAAAAGTAAATCATATTGATTCTACGATAAAAGAAGGGCGATATTTACTCTTTGATGGTCAAAACGACTTTGCTGTTTTAGGTGGTGGCATCCGCAATCAATTGGGTGTTTATGAAAAAGATATGCTCACGCCACTCACTGTTTATATGCCTAAGCGCGGAGAGGTGGGCATATTAGAAGCCCCTTTTTCCAAGAGATTTGTGTATCCTGCTGGTGCTTTTGCAATTCAATCGGAGGTAGATAATCAATATGTTTTGACTAATTTGGATTTGGTCAGAGACATTTTAAAAGCCGATAATGAAGTTAGTGCTTACGAAATAAAATTAAAACCTTATACGGATACTAAAAAAGTACTTTCTCAAATCAAGGCAATAATGGGTGACTCTTTTCTCGTAAAAGACCATTATATGCAAGATGAAGCTTTTTTAAAACTCATGAATCTTGAAAAATGGATGAGTTATGCCATTTTAAGTCTCACAATTCTTTTAGTAGCTTTCAATATGGTGGGTTCTCTCTGGATGATTGTTTTAGAAAAGAAAAAAGATATCGCCATACTCAAAAGCATGGGCGCTCTGGATGTTACTATCCGAAACATTTTCTTATTTGAAGGCTTATTATTATGCAGTTTAGGCTTGGTTATCGGGTTCATCATAGCCATTATTTTGTATATTTTACATATCTATATTGATGGCGGTGTGGTCCCATTACCTCCTGGTTTTACTACTGATAGATACCCCATTGCTTTAAAATTATTTGATTTTATAGTGGTAGCGATTACTGTTTTTGTAATTGGCTTTTTGGCTTCACTACCGGCAGCATTGCGGGCGGTGCGGGTGGAGACGGCGGTAAAAGAAGAATAGGAAATGAACTGTTTCCGAAAAAACTAATTGCCTTTTTTACATATTTTTCAATATATGCATCAAATCCAATTTTTTAAGATTCAGATTGAAAGTTATGCGTGATAAGAAGCCCCCTCTGCGGGTCATAATCGAGTGAAAACTATTAGGATCTTCCTGTTTTCCAGAAAAATAAAATGGCACATAAATACCTAAATATTCATTCAGTTCCCATGATAAACCTCCACTCATTAGCCATTGTGATGTTGTACGCTCACCTCCTGGTCGAGTATCACTAAAAAAACCAATATCAAAATAAGGCTTTATATCTAATGGCAATTTCACGGGTAATTGTGCTTTCAAATTAAGCGAAGCAACAAAATTATTGCTGTATCCGATGCGGGTTTCATCGTTTTGAGGAAGTGCAAATTTTAGCCCCCCCTCAGTATTTGAGGTTATTTGTTGCGATAAACGCCCTTCCGTTTCATTTCTTCCGAAATAATAATCATCGTAGCGATAATCTGCGAAGCCCCGAGCGGACAATCCTAAAAAGCCCCGAGTAAAGCCCAAGCCGGAATTGCGACCAGAGTTAACAGGAAATCCACCAATAAATAATCTTGAAAATACTTTTCTATCGTCTTGATACGTAAATGCTTGATTCAACTCCAAAGTGGTTTTGATAAACTTTTGGCGGCGGTCAAAAAGTTGATATCTATAATTTTCAATACAAATACGGAAATTTGTGGGTGATAGCACGTTTTGTATTTTACCAGAGTAACTGATTTCACTGTTATTGAACCATTTATTTTTAATTGAAATTCTTTCAATCGTATCTTTTAAAACATTTTCTTCATTAATAAAAGAGTGTTGAATTTTTAATGATTGAAAAAATGTGCTCAATGGTCGCTTCCAAAAGTCAATGGTTACTGAGGGGGTAAGTTTTGAATAAGCTAAAAAGTTTTTATTCGGGGTTTTGGCAAAAGTGAAGCGTTTGCCCGCCATTGAAAGCGTTACTTTATGGTTTTTATTTAAAAAACTATAATCAATATCTGCTAATCCAGTGAGATTTTTAGATTGTAAGGCATACATCGGCGCCGCAAACCAGCTCAATTTTTTCTCTGGTAAAATGCCATTGTAAAATGCCAAACCCAACATTAAGCCATCGTATTTATTGATGGCCAAAGCAGGAGCCCAATTGATATTATTTTTCTTAGAATTATCAATACCTCCCAAAAACGCCCAATTGACAGGTCGATGGGTACCGTTTACACCTTTTAAATAAATATAGTTATTCGTTCTATTGATATCTATCAAAAGATGGTCATTATCAAGCGCGATTAAGTCAAAATCAAAATCTTCTATCCTAATTACCTCTTTATTTCCAACACCTTTAAATGATTTTTTGAAAGCTTCTTTACCCGATTTTAAACCACTTATTTCAAACGGAATTGCTATTTGTTCTCTGTTTTCAACAGTTATAAGCCATTCTTTATCTACTTTTTTTATCCCTGTAATAGCATAATCAACTCGTTTATCAGTATTGATTAAATCATCAAAAAGCCATGACAAATCATCCCCTGTAGCCGATTCCCAATGTTTTCTGAAATCAGTCGGGCTTGGATGCTTGAATTTCCAATCGTTAAAATAAGCTTGCATAATGCTATCAAAACGTTCCACTCCGTAATGGTGCTCCAAAACGCGCATAAATTTAGCGGGCTTTTCATAAGCATTCATGAAGTAATTGGCTTCCGTTAAGCTATCAGAAGTTGTGCGAATGGGTTGGTTTTTATGGTTAAAGTCTTGCCGTTGAAGGACAAGTTCCTCGTATTTATAATCTGACTTTTTAAATAAAAAAGAGAGCATGCCATACCCACCCTCAGTATTTGGGTAATATAAAGCCGTATATCGGTGGTCGTAATATGAATTCAGACCTTCATCCATCCACGAATTATCTCTTTCATTGCTCCCCAAAATTCCTTGAAACCAGTTATGCCCTACTTCATGCGTAATAGTCCCATCCAAATCTTGGGCTGAATAGCTGCCCGCAAGCACCGTAATCATGGGATATTCCATTCCGCCCGAATAACCGCCTTCAGCCATCACCGCCGAGGCGTGTGGATGAGGATAATCCCCTACTTTTTCGGAATAAAATACAACTGAGCGATTGATATATTCAGTAGCTTTTGACCATTCCTTTGCAAAATGGTTGCGGTAATAAGCGTAGGTTTCTACTTTTTTACCGTTTTTTAAAATGACCTCACTTTTTGAAACGTTGAATGCTTTATCCGCAAACCAAGCAAAATCGTGTACATTTTCAGCTACATATCGGATTGTTTTTAATTTTTTAGAAGATGGTGGAACAGTATCACTAACAGTTTCTTTCGATTTTTTATTTAAAAAAGCTATTTCTGATGCCGTTTTCAACTCACCCGAAGCACCTACAACATAATTTTCGGGTAAGGTAATGGAAACATCATATTTCCCAAACTCAGAATAGAATTCGCCTTGATCGAGATAAGGAATCGGGTGCCACCCCTCAGTATCATACACAGCAGGCTTCGGAAACCATTGGGTTATTAAATATTGCTGCCCGATGTGACCAGCTCTTGAAAAAGGATAAGGAATTTGAGCCTTAAAAGGAGTCGTTATCAGTATTTTTCCTTTAGACTGTAAGGGTTGCGGTAAAATAAGTTTAGCAATATCTGGATTTTCCTTATCTATCTCGACCTCACATTTTTTACCATTTACTTTAAAATCCAATTCTGTTACAGAACCCTTTGACTTATCATTTGCGAAATGAAAACCCGTTTTCCCATTTCTCAATTCCTGTTTTGCGTAAGCGGATTGATGGGAATTGAAAGCATTATACCATAAGTGGATGTAAATAAAAGGCAGAATATCCGGTGAGTGGTTGATGTATTCGATTGTTTCATCTCCGCTAATTATATGCTTTTCATCATCAAGCGACACATTGATGATGAAATTGGCTTCCTGCTGAAAATAGTCTTTTTGACCACAAACAGTCATACCCCCAAAGAGCAGAATAATAAGTGGAAACAATCTAAACATTCAAATAATTTTTTGCGATACTTAAAGAATGGCAAAATATAAATAATTTTCGACTTTTCCTTGAAAAAATGCTGCCAACTAAAAAAAAGACTTGTGTTAGGAAATAAAAAATTTTATGGATGAGGCGTTTTTAATGTAAAATATTGATTTTATTTAAAATATTATATACCATTTTAAGGGTATTTATATTGTTTTGTATATATTTGTCCCGTAAACTTTATTTACTAATTAACTCAACTTAACATCATGAATAAACACAAATTTCTATTAGGGATAGTCATGTCCCTATGGGTCACTCATGTGGCTATTTCTCAAAATTCCTCTTGTGGCTGCGATGTCACGATTACACCAACAACCGCTCTTCCTTATATTGCATTTCGACCATGGCTGCCTGGAAAAACGGGTTCAAATTTTTTAAATATTAGACCCGGGCAAACTATCTGTTTAGCAGCAGGAAATTACAATCAAATTAGGTTTCAAGATTTTCAGGGTACAATTGATTCTCCGATTATTGTCAAAAACTGTGGCGGTTTGGTTAATCTCAACACAGCCGATTATCACACCATGTCGTTTGATAATTGCCGTTATATGCGCATAACAGGCACCGGTGATAATAGTTTGACCTACGGAATGAGCCTCAATGGTACTAAAACAGGGTCGTCAGGTTTAGTTGTTGGTGGTCTAAGTACGGATATCGAGGTAGATCACATCAAGGTAACAAAGGCGAGTTTCGCAGGAATGATGATTAAACAAGACCCTACCTGTAGCCCCAACACTTGGCGAGACAGTTTTACGATGTATAATATCAAGGTTCACGACAACTATGTCAGAGATGTGGGTGGCGAAGGTTTATACATTGGCAATTCGTTTTGGCAACAGGGGTTGACCCGAACTTGTAATGGACAAAATATTACAGTTTATCCGCACCGCATTTTAGGTTTAAAAATTTATAATAACATCGTGAGAAACTCCGCTTGGGAAGCTATTCAATATGGCTGTGCGCCCGATGCCGAAGTGTACAATAATGATATTGATAGTTCAGGACAAGCCAACGTTTCACAACAATGCAATGGAATACAGATGGGCGCCGGCTCTGGGGGGAAGCTGTATAATAACGTTATTAGAAACGTAAAATGTGGTGGTATTGTCGCTATCGGATTTGTAGAAGATTCTAAAATCTACAATAATCTGGTGGTAGGTAGTAGCGATGGTATGTTCATTGATACGCGTGATAGTAACCAAAATAATATTTCGATGGTTGTAGCCAATAATACTTTGTCGAATATTACTAATGTGGGCATTAAAATTTATGATTATGGATTAAATTACACTGTGACCAACCCCAACGGTACTAAAACCTTTGTGAGTTTTCCCAAAAACTATTTACCGATTGCTAAAAACAATATTATCATTGGCGCTCATTGGAGTTTTCAAGTATTGGGTGCTGCTCAACAAAGTATCGATAGTAGTAAAAATTATGCGTTGCGTACACCGTTTTCATCGCCACCCAGTTTTTTTATTCCTAATAAATTAAGCCTATTTGCAGATACTACGGCTTATACTTTATTGGCGTCTGCTCCTATCATAGATTGGGGTATAGATATGAGTAGCAAAGGGATTTTGACGGATAGATTTGGTACAACGCGCCCGCAAGGCAACAATTTTGATATCGGCTCGCATGAGTCAATATACAATCCTCCTCCCATACAGCCATTGGTAAGCAGTAAAAGCCCTACGAACCAGTTGAGCATTTATCCAAGTATTTCAGATAGTGAAATCAATATCCGAGTCCCCCCCTCAGTAAAATCAGCCAATTATCTGATTTTTAACGCTCAGGGTCAAGTTATAATGAATAAATTTTACTCTAATTTAGCAGGTTCCGAGTTTTCATTAAATATAAATGATCTAAAACCCGGGCTATATATTTTAAGTTTATCGGATAATTTAAATAAACACATGGCTAAATTTGTGAAGCAATAGTCTATTTCGATATAACTCTTCTTTAAAATAGCAAAACCCCTTTAGATTACTTTAATCTAAGGGGATTTTGCCTAAAAATACAGTAAGTACTGAAGGGGTAACAATTGCTTATTAAATTTTGATTTTATTAATTTCAATAAAAAGCAATCAATCAACTCCATCCGTTTTAGCTCTATCAATAGCTAATTGTCCAATTTTTTGACCTGACTGTAAACCCACTTCACAATCTATCCGCAAATGGATGCCACCATATTGGCGAGAGACTGAGGCATCTTTAGCCATATCTTCCAATTTGCTTTTTTCACTTGGTAAAAGATAACTTAAAAAAGTAGCAGCAGCTCCCGAAAACGTCGAGTGCCCTGATGTATAACCCGGGAAATTAGGCAAACCCGTTATGGTTTTAATCCTTTTATCAAAATTCGATGGGCGCAAAAAATAATACGTATTTTTAATATCCCAGCAAGTAATTGCAGCATCCATTAACGCCATATTAAGCAATGCCAAATTGCGTGCAGTCCGTACTTCACTCATTTGTAATGGTTGGAAATAACCACAAGCTATAGCGTTCCAATGCCCTGGAGGTGTTTGTGTACCTACTCCGTCAGCCCAAAAAAGAGCAATCTGCATTTGTTCACGGGTCAAATTTGATGTGATTTCATACAACTCTTTGACTTGGTCTTGTATCTCAGGTGCTGTGGAAAGTGGTGGCGCTGGCATCCGTACATCCGCCGCTTTAGCAAAAAACCACGCTTTTACGTTACCAAAAAAAGGAAGCATTGGCGGGCGTTTGGGTGTTTCTTCGCTGTACCAACTTCTGTCAGCAATTAGGGTTTCTTTTCCATTTACTGTGCGTGCGAATGTTGGGCGATTGGCCAAACTATCCCATTTTGCTTGATTACCAACAGCAAGGCTCATATTATCCGTGCGCGCTCGTGCCATAATTTTAGCCGCCACTGCCTTACCAAGCGAATCACCGGCTGCAATATCACTGGCGGTTGCTGCGCCCGCCCAATATTTGTAACGGCGACATTCTTCAGCTTTTTTAGTTAAAAAGTCAATTTCGGTTGGAAACAGGTTTTTAATCACTTCAAATGTCGCGGTAGCAATAACGGCATCTTCGGAGGGGTATGAAGGCAAATCTGTCTTAGGTACTGAGGGGGTCAATCCAGCATCAACTTTATAAGGAGCGGGGCGTTTGTACTGCATTTTTAATTTGTATGCTGCAACCAACGCATCGTACTGCGCCACACTTACATAAGCGTAAGACCGAGCCGCATAAGGCGGATTTGAAAATGGAAATTGTGGATACGCAAATGGATTAGCAGCACTTGGAATGGGGTAAACACCAGCCGAATCTTGTGGAGGTAAGTTGTATTTAGCAACTAACGCTCTCATAATTTCATTCCAGCGCAAAACCGCACCTGCACTCCAGTATCTAATAATCTCTTTTTGTGCAGCAGTTTGGTTAGCAAGAGCTGTTTTAACATCCGCTAATTCTTTTTGATAAGCTGCTGAATTAGTTGCATCGGGTACAGCTATATTAAAAACATCATTTGCGGTGATAACGCACGGCTTCCAATTACTTGCAGTTGTATCAATTTTGGTTACCGAAAGGGCTTGCCAATCACTCCCCACTTCTGTTATATCTTTATTACAACCTAAAGTGAAAACTGTGATTACTGCCGCGCAAATGAAAAAATATGTTATATTATTATTTAGTTTTTTCATGATTCTAATTTTTTAAAATTCATTATTCGTAAATTATTTACTTTCAGTCACCGCTTTTTTACGCCAATCAAAAGCCATCATAAAGCCCAAAGCAACACTTGTCGCTTGACCTACATTGCGTCCTGAAAGCGTATAAGCTACATTTGCCACCACTTGCAAATCGTGGAGAGGTTTGATGCGGTAAAAGCCCGTAAAACCCACTCGTGTTGCAATCATTTTATTAGCAGCAGGAAACATCATATCGTTGCGGCGAATGTCAAAACCGCCAAGCGTTTTAGTTTGCTCGATGTAGGCTTCACCTGCAATGCGGTGTGTGTAATAACCCGTACGGAATGAAAAATTGGCAACATCGGCAATGGCTACTTCATCGCTAAAAACGTTTTTATCGGTATAATAATTCGTTGCATCAATTTTGATATTGCTGCGCAACGTGTACATTCCTTGAGCAGTAGCTGTAAAACCTTTTGAGTTCAAATAATGGAGCATTGCACGCCCGAAAGCCGTTTTTGATTGATTACCAATTGCCAATGGGTATGCCGCTACGTAATCACTCGTAGGAATACTTCCACCGACAATAATATTAGCCGACAAATCATTCATTTTCAAGGCTTTATATTTCAAAGCCACCGTCAAATCTTGAAAACCTGACATACCTGCCATCACACCTGCACTAGCTTGGGTCTTTACAAAAGGTACCGATGCAATGACATTGAGGTTATCTGAAATGCCATAATTAGCCATGACGCCGATGCCGTTCATGGTCATCGTGCCCATGTTGAGGTTATTGCGTTGGGTTGTGCCTTCCCAGTAGTTTTCAAACTTATCTTGCATGAGTAAGAAGCCACCACAAAAGTTATTTTTAGGCATAAAAATGCCATCATTGAGTGTCTGAGAAAATGAAAAAGAAGGCATTGAAGCGCATAAAAGAATGAACAACATTCTTTTAATGATTGAGTGAGTATATTTTTTCATGTTGAATTTCAATATTTTAAAATACCGTTTGATATTCAAATTTTGACGAAAAATGAATAAAAAATGATATTTAGCTGCTTAAAACAGGTATTTTAAGCAGCTAAAATGATAAAACAGGATTAAATCTTAATGCTTTTCAATAGCATTTTGCCAAGCTGGCACGCTAGGAATCTCCGTTTTTCTCTTTTTATTAATTCTGAAAGTATAACCAAAATTCAGTGAATAATCAGCAAAAGCTGCATCGCCTTGTACATGCACATATTTACTAGCATCTGAAATTTTAGAATTTTGTAAATTTTCAGAAGCAATGTCAGCTGCACTTTGGATACGATTTCTAACGATATTGATAGGTAAATAGAAGCTAAAACCATGTTGACCAATTCGATACGTCACACCTGACTCAATCCCAATCACATAACCCGGACGACGATAAGCTACTTGACCACCAAACGCATCATATGCAGGGATACCCTCAAATCTTCCAGCCAGTGAAATATTCACATTTTTGTGTTTGCCCACGCCAGTCATCACACCCGCACGACCGAAATATTGATCAGGACAAGCATATACATTATAGCCTTCTAAACCAGCAGTAGGTGCTGACTTAAATGTGCCATTTGATTCTTTTGGATTAAATAAATAATAACCATTGGCAAAGCCGTAAATACCTTTATACAATTCTCTAAATCCTTGGAACTCCAATGAAACGCCGATACCACCATCACCTGGTTGAATCGCCTGATCCATCACGACGCTTTGAGTTGTGCCATCGGTTTGAGGTGCATCATCTCTTACATCATGTTTCCCAGTATTTAATTTCACACCTACACCTATCATAATATTTCCTTTATGCGCTTTTGCAGGGTCAATAAGCCAATAATTGACACTCAAGCGAGCATCAGCAATACCTTGTGCAAACACGCTGTATCGGAAAGTATCTTTTACCGGTTTTGTTTGGCGTAAAACCTGTGAACGCTCATTGTGTACATAAGGTAAAGTCGCATTGAACTGAATACGGTCAGTCAAGGCATAAGAAAGATTTAAATCCACTGCGTGAGAATAAATATTGACCGCATTACCACGCTCAACACCATTAGCATCACGACCACCACCCGTTGTCTGGCGCAATGGTTGTTCTTCAGTGCCTACATAGTGTCTCCAAGAGTGAAAATAGCGATAATTGGTTCCGATTTGAAAATCGCCTTTACCTAAATTGTATGAGTTTGATGAATTCATACATAGTCCACCCATTTGGCGAACTGCCACGCAACCTTGTGCATGAAGAGATTGATTGGCATTTACTACCATGAAAAGTGCCATTGCGATATATAGAGAGTATAGATTTTTCATTGTTCAAATTGTTTAGTCTCCACTCAAAAAATAAGTAATTGGGCTAAAAACAAACATCGTTTACTTTTATACCCCAACTTACATTGAGCTAAGCATGAGCCTATCAGATAGGCTATTGTTAAAAAGATGGATTAGGAAATGGCTAAAAATACTACCCCTCAGAATAGCGCCTATTTTACGGTTGAAATACATCATTTCAACCGTTTTAGGTTATTCAAATACAGGACATTATCCCCTCAGTATTGAACACTGAAAAGCAGAATTTTTAGTTTTATTAAAATATTAAAAGGAAGATTAGCTCAAAAAGCTATTCGGCGGAGGTGTTTGAACAGTGAGGAATGGGTCAGTCTTTGTGTTTAAATACAACAAGAAATGTAAACGTTCTTCACTAGGTGACACTTTAACGGTCATATCTACAAGCTCTTGAAAAAACAAATCTTTTTGCAATTTCAAAAATACATTGTGATTGTCCGATGAAAAAGGGTCGCTGCTATTTTTCTTTGTAATTTTTTTATAATCAGTCAATTGTGTGCTATCGACGATGGTATAACTTACAGTTTTACCATTATGCTCCTCCGTAAAAAAGTTTTGGCTGTACACATCACCACGCATACGATTATTGTCTTCCAAAACAATAACAGCCTGTGAATGACCAATTTGCTCTGCCTTTTCAACGGATAATTGCGTTTCTAAATCACTCAAATTTCTCTGTATAGCCACATACTCTACACTGAATAGCAAGGGATGAATCAAGCTATCCGCAACGAAAATCAGAACCAAAAGTCCCATCAGCGTGCGTTTCATGTAGATAGTTTTACAGTTAAAAATTTGACAATAATATGCAAAGGAAATAAAATTTTATTAATTCCGTATTTTAATGCTCTTATTTTTACATACATTAACAAATACAGAATTTTATATAATTTAGCAGCAACGGAGCAAGTTCCGTTGCTGCCAATAATTTTACTTATCAATCATACTTCAATCCATATTTATCCAATACGTCCTGAGGCACGCCTTCCCAATTATTAGGCGTGTTGCCTTTGTAGCCAATGTCATTAATACCCATTTGAGAAGTGTAAAAACCTGTCATTGTTAAATTGCGCATTAAGCTAAAAAACTTCACACCTTGTGAATATTGTGGCTTGGCTTCTTTTGGGTAAGCAATCAAATCAATTAATTGTATTTGTTGCGCTGATGAACACTCCAAAAACGTTTTTTCAAACATTTTTAAACATTGCACATCCATCCATTTCAAGCCGCCTCGCATAGGGGTTTGCATTTCAGGTTTATCTTTTACAATAAATTCAATAAACGCAGGCACACCCGCTTGCGATGCACTACCCGATACGACATCCGCAGGAACGATAATGTCACCCAATACTGTAATCATTTTCATTTCAGTAGCCGTGAAATATTTTTCCAACTTGAGTTTTCTATCTCGTACTTTTTCTTCTTCGGTGCTACCCGGTTTATCAGAGTCTTTTTCTTTGAATAAATCGTTCAGTACCCCCTCAGTATTTTCGGCCTTAGCTGGCACTTTGCTTACTCCCACGCCAAAAGTCGTCAGAGCCAAAGCTTTTAAGGAATCACGTCTTTTCATCTTTATATTTTTTAGATATTAGATTTTTAGACATTAGATATTAGACAAATAGATGTGAACTTTTTAAAAGTCTAATATCTAAAAGTCTAAAGCCTAATATCTAAATTTTACCTGCTTTTCTTTGTTCAACAATATACTCCGACGTACGCATAGCCAGAGCCAATATCGTCCACGTCGTATTTTTATGGGGCTGTGAAACAAGCGGCCCACCATCCACTACAAACAAATTTTTAACATCATGCGCTTGGCAATGAGCATTTAAAACCGATTTATTGGCATTACTCCCCATCCGTACCGTTCCCACTTCATGAATGATTCGCCCCGGTATCTCTAAACCATATTGCTTCTCACGCCCCGGGTTACTATTGAGTGCAATACCGCCCATATCCGTGATGACACTATCAAAAGTATCTTGCATGTGTTTCGCTTGGTTGATTTCATTATCAGACCATTTGTAGTGAAAACGAAGTACAGGAATACCAAATTTATCTACCACATTGGGGTCTATTTCGCAATAATCTTCCTCCTTAGCGATGGCTTCACCACGTCCTGCCATGCCAACTATCGCCCCATAATGGCGGCGAACTTCCTCTTTTAAACGCTTACCGTAGCCACCCGCAGCCAATGTATTGCCATCTGGTTGTGGTATTAAACCATTTGTATTTTCAATATTAAAACCAAAACCATACGCTGGCATACCCATTCCACCCCAATATTCGATGTGATACCCCCGCGGGAAATCCAATTTTTTATTATCCAACCACCACGGCGTATAAACGTGCATACCGCCTACACCGTCCTCGTTATACCGTTTTCTATCCAACAAAGCAGGGATAAAAGCTGTGCGCGACAAACCCGTAGAATCATGCAAATATTTACCCACAATCCCGCTTGAGTTCCCCAAACCATTGGGAAAACGGCTTGATTTTGAATTCAATAAGAGCCTTGCAGATTCGCACGCTGATGCGCCCAATACCACTATTTTAGCTTTTATTGACTTTTCTGCAAGCGATATTTTATCCACATAGGAAACGCCAGTTGCCAAGCCCGTTTTAGCATCCGTCGTAACTTCACGCACCATGGCATTGGTAAAAAGGTCAACATTGCCGGTTTTTATGGCGGGTTTTACCAATACCGAGGAAGATGAAAAATCAGCATAAGCCTGACAACCCCTGTTGCATTGATTGCAATTGAAACAGACACCCCGTTCATCATTTATTGCCTTTGTTAAAATAGAAAGGCGAGACGGAATAACCGGAATTTGAAGGTTTTTACCCGCTTTTTTAATAAAAAGCTCATGCAAACGCGGCTTTGGCGGCGGCAAGAAAATGCCATCAGGCTCATTAAAAAGACCTTCATTTGAGCCAAAAACACCAATTAATTGGTCAATTTTATCGTAATATGGTTTTATATCGTCGTAACTGATAGGCCAGTCCTCACCTAAACCATCAATACTTTTTGCTTTAAAATCATTGGGTCCAAAACGGAGCGAAATACGCCCCCAGTGATTCGTCCGCCCACCCAACATACGGGAGCGAAACCAATCGAATCGAGTGCCATTCTTTTGGGTATAGGGTTCTCCTTCCAAATCCCAACCACCCCAAGCGGCGTCAAAATCACCGAAATGACGCAAAGGCGAAGAAGCCCCACGCCGAGGAGATTCCCAAGGCCATTTGAGTTGAGTAATGTATTTAGGATCAGCAGGGTCGTAGTACCCACCTGCCTCCATGAGAGCGACTTTGGCACCCGCTTTGGCGAGAACGTATGCTGCCATACCGCCGCCTGCACCTGAGCCAACTATTACCACGTCGTATTCTTTAGCCTGTTCTATTAGTTGCATGAATATTTAATTTTCATTTGTTGTGTAATTGCGCTTCAAATTATAATATTTTCTTGAAATGCTCATTCATTACGCCTAATTTTATTTCCAAATTGCGTTTTAAAAAGATGTACGACGCTCCTCCAATTCATTAACTCAATTTATTTTTAAATGAAAAAGCGATCACGCACTGTATTGCTCATTACACTTTTGTTGCTGGGTATTTTCATCATTCTAAAAAGCCTACTTTTACCCTACTTTGTGGAAAAACGGAATAAAAGCCTTTTGACAAGGCTCATGGATGTGGAACTAAGGAATTATATGGTTTTTAATGCTTTTATTCATGACATTGAAAAGGAAACGGATTGGCAGATATTGATAACCAGTGGCTATAGAACCGTGGAGGAGCAGGAAATATTAAAAAAAAGAGATGATAGAAATGCCCGTGCAGGTCAATCCAAACATAATTTTGGAAAAGCTATTGGTATAAATTTGTATCAAAGTACTTGGATGACCGGAAAATGGTTAGTGAAATCAAGTTCTAAAAAACGTTGGGAGGATAGTGGCATACTGAAAATTGCTAAAAGGTATAACCTCAGATGGGGTGGCGATTTTAAATCCTATTACGATCCCGTGCATTTTGAGATTGAGTAAAATTTACCCCCCCAGCCACGTTTTAAAATCACTCACACGCTCACGGGCTACGAATATCCCCCCCTCAGTATTGGCATAATTGGGCGCTAATTCGAGCTTCAATCGACCATTAAAATGAGGGCTAATTTTTTGGATACATTTTACACTCACTATTATTTTACGACTGATTCTGAAAAAATCTTTGGGGTTGATGAGCGATTCTAATTCATCCAAAGTGTGTTCTATGACGTATTTTTTATTTTGAAAAATATAAAATTGCGTTAGGCCTTCCTCCGAGAAAAAATAAGCGATTTCTTGCGTTTCAATAAATCCAATATTTTGACCTTGCTTTACTAAAAAACGGGTTTTGAAATCTCTCGGTTTTGATAGGCTTTGGGCTATTTCTTTTAAAAAATCAGTTGAATACTGAGGGGGTACACTATTTGAAAACTGCATGCGCTTTTCACGAATTTTGTATAAAACATCCGCTAACTCTTCTTCATCAATCGGTTTTAATAAATAATCAATGGCATTTACCTTGAATGCTTTGATGGCATATTGGTCAAAAGCGGTGGTAAAAACGACTGGCGAAGTAATACTAACATGATTAAAAATATCAAAACTCAGTCCATCTGCAATCTGAATATCCATAAAAATTGCATCGGGCGCAGGAAACGTATTGAGCCATTTGACGGAAGCTTCCACACTATCTATCGTTTCGATGATGGATATTGAGGGGTCAGCTTTTTGCAGCATTTTGGTCAGTTGCTTAGCGGCGGGTTGTTCGTCTTCGATAATGAGAATTTTCATATAGTATTGATAGTGAATGTTTTAAATTAAAATAACGCAACCGCAAAATGTAAAATTTTAAATATAAAACCGCAAAAGGTCAACACATAACACTTTTACATTTAAAATTTTACATTTTGCGGTTTAATACTGAATCAAGCAGCAATGCGTTCAGCTTTTGTTTCTATAACTTTAATAGAGCCTTCTGTAGCATTTTCATAGGCTTCATCGTATTTCTCGTGCATCGTACCCATCATTCTATCCCAAATTGTCGTCCACAAACCATAATTTTTAACCGAATATTTATGGTGCATGTTGTGCGCTACGGAAGTGTTCAACCATTTTCCGAACCAATTTTTATTGAAACGAGCAGGGAAAATTTCAAAACCTAAATGACCATATACGTTATAAGCTATTTGAAAAAGCATATAAATAATAATGGCGGAGCGGTGCGTAGGTATCGAAAAAGCAATAACTGTCACTATCAGTGCTTCAATAACAGCTTCTAATGGATGAAAAGCATAAGCAGTCCACGGTGACGGATTATTAGATTTGTGGTGGATGAGGTGCACATACTTGAAAATCCTCGGGTGATGCATCAAGCGATGCGACCAATAAAAATAGGCATCGTGCAGGAAAAACATCCAAACAAAGGTAAAATAGTAATAAGGCATGCCGTAATCACCGATTTTATCATAAATATTGGTGTAAGGCTTTATGATAAAAAATGTCCAAACTGAAATAGCGGCGAATATGGCGATAGATATAACGGAGTAAAAAATATCACGTCCATAATCGCTTAATTGGGGAAATTTGGACTGCACTTTACGCGCAGCGAACAAGTTTTTAAAAAAGATGTAGAATAGAAAAAAGACGATACCCGCCATAAAAAAATATCGAGTGCCAATGTTGATATAAGCATTTTGCCACATTTCAAAAAATCGTTGCCAAGTCATATTTACTTAGTTTTATTGCTTTTTAATTAAAATACTTTCTGAGTTCAGCTTTATACAGGTACTGCATCTAATGGTGAGTCTTTTACCATTTCAATTTTCAAAAGCGGCATCACAACCGTAAAATACTGAGGGGTCACTATCACATCAATTTGTTTACCACTTACCAATGCGTAGCGATTATTGATATTTTGTAAACCTGTACCCGTACCTTCTTGAACTTGATTTTTACGTTGAAGGTTATTTCTTACTATCAATTTAGTGCCACTTTCAACATAAATTTCAATTTTTAATGGTTTTTCAGTAGAAATTATATTGTGCTTAATGGCATTTTCAAGTACAATTTGCAAAGCTAAAGGCACAATTTGAGCATCACATTGCCTTTCTTCAAGAATATTTACAGCTGTATTGACATTCAAATTATCCCCAAAACGCTCTTTTAAAAGGAAAATATAAGCATTTAAAAACTCTAACTCATTGCTCAATGCGGTAGTTCTTGAATCTTTCATTTCAAGAATATATCGATACACTTTTGATAATTGCCGCACAAACCGAATGGCAGTATCAGGATTTTCAGGAATAATCTGAATCAAAGTATTGAGCGAATTAAAGAGAAAATGTGGATTCACTTGGTTGCGCAAACCTTCTAATTGTGACGATAAATTTTCTTTTTCCAGTTGCTCTTTTTCAATCAAAGTATTTTTCCAAAGCTGTGCATAGCGCATGCTCTCGTACATGCCTGCTATGGCAATAAAGCTTACAAAACTGGCAGCGTTGATTTGATTGGTTGATGGCATATTATGGATTTCAACCCCCAAATATGGCTCTATACAAAGGTGTGAGATATTACAAAAGGTAAAAATAAAGGTAAAACACAAAGTCAAAATCCAGACAATCCTCTTTGTATTATCTTCTACTTTATTGAATTTCCCATTACCTTTAATGAAAAAGTAGCGGCATATAATCCAATATGTAGCGGTATAAAATGTAGAGATTAAAACCTTTAGCCAAAAATCAAATGTATTTTCAATGGTTCTATTGAAAAATATTGGCGGAATTAAAAAACCTACTAATGGTGTACCAATTAGCCGAAACCAGAAGTCTTTAAACTCATATTTTATTTCATTTTTACTATTGCTGAACATGAGTAGGTTTTTTAATTTTCACCAAAAATACAGTATTTGATATTAATTTTAATTTAGAATTTAGAATTGTGCTCTCCACAAAACATCGGGGAAAAAGCCGATTTGATAGACATTGTAAATCTGATTTTTTGTGGCAGAATAACGGCGTTGAAATATGTTCTTGTTATTCGTAATATTCTGAAAATCAAGGAAAAATTGTTGCGTAAATTTACGTTTTGATGAATTCAAAGTATATCCCAATTTGACATCCCAACGAAAATACCCCGACAACCTTTGGCTATACGCTTGAGAATTGATATACACCTCATCACCTTTTAACTTCGATGCTTCAAAATCAATTGGCGTTTCATAACGACCGCCAGCATTCGTGAATTTGGTATCAATTGTGAAGGCATTTTGCTTGGTTTTACCAAATTTGAACTCTTTTCCCGCTAAAAAATTAGCGACATAATTGCTGTTGAAAGCTGTATTGCGCTCTATACCATCTGAACCCTTATACTTTGAATCAAAAACCGAACCCGTTAGAAGCATGTACCAACCTTGTGAAAAGAATTTTTCAACCGTCATTTCCACCCCCGCGTTCCAACCAGTACCATCATTTACAAGTGACCCTTTCGTTGGAAATCCAAAATCTGCACCAGCATTCAAAATTGAAAAACTGGATGGTGTGGACTCAACTGGTACCCCCCTCAGTATTTGGTAATAAATTTCGGCTTTGGCGTGCCAATCAGTCGAAGGTTTTACATCATAGCCCATTACAAAATGGTGGCTTTTTGTAAATCCAAGGTCAAGATTGGTCTTTTTCAAAGAACCATCTCTCTGAATTTCTTCTACGAAAATTACTGGCAACGCCTGCATCTGGCTGTGCAAACCATAACCGATATTAAAAGTCTGCTTCGGTGAAATATGATAATTGAACGCCATACGCGGCTCAAAAGCATATTTTTTACTAATATCCAAATATTGGGTGTGTACACCTCCGTTGATAGTGACACGGTCATTGGCTTTATATTGCGCTTGAGAATACACTTCCATTAAGTTCATATCTCCATTGAATTGGCGATCGTAAGCCCATTCTTTTGAATTAGCGCGGTCGCGGGTATCCGTTTTTAATCTCAGATTTTGATATAAAAACCCTGAACGCATTGACCACTGCGAATTGAATTTTTTATTTAAAAAGCTGGATACACGATAATTGACTGTTGCATCATCTACACTCGTTATATGCTTTTTTATTTCATTGTCCCTGTCTTTATACACATTATATTGATTACCTGAATATGAACCAGAAACCACGGTGCGGACATACGTATTATTGTCAATTAAAATATTATGACGAAGCCCCAGAATACCCAACGTAGATTTTGCATAAGCATCTTCGGAAGGGTCGGCAAAGAAATCATCCTCTTTCAAATCTTTTCCAATAAAATCAATGGTACTCAATCCACCGATACCAAAGAGTGAAAATTTACCCAATTTAGTTTGCCCCAAATCGATGTTAAAGGTCAAATCCTTATATTTAGGCGTTGCTTTAGTACCTATATTCAAACCCGCTGCGGTAGCAACCTCTGCAAATGAATGGCGATAAGCCACTACAAAACTACCATTGGGATTACCATTCTCGGACCTTTTACTGAGGGGTCCCTCCGCCATAGCTTCAAAACCAGTAAATGCCGCCAATTGCGCAGTGAATTCATATTTTTCTCTGTTACCTGTTCGTAAGCCAATATCAAAAACGCCCGCCGTAGCATTGCCATATTCCGACGGAAATGCTGAAGTTAAAAAATCAGAATTGCGAATCATATTCGGATTCAATGCCGAAACGGGA
>JANPHO010000196.1:0-7817 GCA_031424515.1 Saprospiraceae bacterium | reverse complement strand
ATTGGCGCTGACCCATTACAAGACCCTGCTCACACAGGTCTTTGGGGTGGTATCATGGCTGAAACAACAAGCCCATTGATGGTTATAAAATGGACACACGTTGAGTTTGGTGGTGGTAAAGCGGCCGTTTCACCAGTGTCTTATATCGCAAATGGTGGTACGACATACCCAGTTGATTTTAGTAATCCAGATGGTGTTTTTGTTTTTGAAGATTCATGGGTTTATGGTGCAGTGGATGACCCTATTCGCCCTTTTGGTGGTAAATTACACGTTATGCGCAATACATTTGAGAAATGTGGCTTCACAGGTGGTGAAGGTTTGAATATCAAATCAGGTTGTATAGGTAATGTTGCTTACAATGTTTTTATTGGTACAGGTACAAACGGGCCAAAAGCTTCAAACAACGGTGGTAAAAACCCACAAACGAGTATTTACATGTATAACAACACGATGATTGCTTGCGGTTATCGCCGTGCATCAGCGGGTCGTGGTGGTTCATTGAACTTTGAGGAAGGCTCAAAAGGTGTTGCTTATAACAACTTGATGGTTAACTGTAAATTCGGTCTTCGTATCGTAGGTTCAGCAAACTATTCAGGTAACGTATTGGTAATTGCAGATACCGCTAATATTCAATATGGCTACAATTACAATTACGTTGACTCGTTATCAATTGCTAATCAAATTTACCCTACACCATTCTTGACAAAACCACAATCTACGGATATTCCTGCACCAACGTATTTGCCAGCAGGTTATAAATTAGGTGATGTGTATGATGGTGCAAGTGTTGTTGGTAAAAACAATCCACAATTCGTGAATTTCCCATTGCCACAAAAAACAACTTTATTGCGTGATATCACAACTCAAGGCAGTTGGAATTTCAGATTGGCAACAGGTTCACCGGCTATCGGAAAAGGTTTTACGGGTTTCACGGCTTTGAATAACGGTGTGCCAGTGAGTGCTAATTTTGGCGCTACTGAAATCACTGCACCGGGTAAAGATATAGGCGCTTACCAAGCTGACGGAACAGGTAATAAGCATTAATTTGATACTTCAAAATACACGAAAAGCCATCTCAATAAATATTGACGGTGGCTTTTCTCATTCAAAAATTGATTTTTTATAAAATATTTTTAAAAAACATGTAAAGCTATGAGCCGCATTTTATACATTTCTATGCTTTTATTGCTGGTCAATCATGTATCAGCCCAAGAGATTTTTGTTACAAAACCTTACTTACAAATTGGTCGCAACCCGACCCCTCAGTCAATGGAAGTACTTTGGCACGCCAATGAGGCGGACGCCAAATGGACAGTAGAGCATAAAAATGACGCAAAATCCAATTGGGTAAAATCGGATGAACCCGCATTTACAAAAGTTGCTGTAAAAGGTATTCCTGCACACCGTGTGTATCATGCCCTTTTAACGGGTTTGGTATTGGGTACAAAATTCAGTTACCGCATTTCGAAAGATGGAAAAGTCGTTTTTACTGCTGAAGGTCAAGCACCAAAGTCAGTAAATCAGCCCTATCGCTTTATTGCCATTGGCGATATTGGCGCAGAAACGCCCGACCAAAAAGCATTAGCAACCCGCATTTTCCTTGAAAAACCCGATTATGTCGTCATTCCGGGCGATATCGTTTATGAATACGGTTTGATTTCAGAATATAAAACCAAATTTTGGCCCGTTTACAATGCTGATAAAGCGGATACGGCAGGTGCGCCGATTATGCGTTCCATTCCTTTCATTGCCGCAGTTGGTAACCACGATGCTGACAGCCGTGACCTCGACAAACAACCCGATGCTTTAGCGTATTATATGTTTTGGGATCAACCGCTCAATGGACCCTTGGGTAAAGAAGGCGGCGCATTTGTACCCGTTTTGAAAGGCTCGGATGACAATAAAAAAGCGTTCATGGACGGTGCTGGTGAAACTTACCCACGCATGGCGAACTATTCATTTGACTATGGCAATGCACATTGGACAGTTTTGGATGCTGATACGTATGTAGATTGGACGGATTCAACTTTGACAAAATGGGTAGCGGATGACTTAGCTCAATCAAAAGGCGCTCAATGGCATTTTGTCCTCTTCCACCATCCAGGTTTTAACTCAGCGAGAGAGCATTATGAGCAACAACAGATGCGCTTATTATCGCCTGTTTTTGAAAAGGGAAATGTAGATGTGGTTTTCAATGGTCACGTACACAACTACCAACGCTCTTACCCCATGACATTCGCTCCAGATAGAAAAGGGACACAATTAATTGGCGGTAGAGATATGAAAACACCTCGTGGTAGAGTTGTCAATGGCAAATGGCGTTTGGATAAAACGTTTGATGGTAAAAATGATACCACACCACAAGGTGTTATTTATGTCGTTACGGGCGCAGGTGGACAAGAGCTCTACAACCCAGAGCAACAAAACGACCCTGATTCATGGCAAAAATTCACTGAGAAATTCATTTCAACGGTTCACTCATTGACGGTAGCTGATGTGGATGGTAAAACATTAATCGTCCGTCAATTGGACGCAGAAGGTAGGGAGTTGGACTCATTTAAAATTACAAAAGAGTAAAAAGTATTATTTTGAGCCAAGTAACCTTTCAATAGTTGTGTATCATTGAAAGGTTATTTTTTAATAAAATTTTAAATAAAACAATGAAAAAATCATTCGCAATTCTTGCCGTTTTAATAGCTATTTCAGCCATTTTCAATAACGCTTTTGCTCAAACCAAAGAGTTTTACACCTTCGATAAAACCATCCCATTGGTTGGCGATGCAGGGTACGATTATTTGTATTTCGATGAAGTAGATAGACGCCTTTACGTGTCTCATGGCGTATCAGTGCATGTTATTGACCTCAATACTGAGGGGGTGATAGCTACCATCGACAGTATGCAAGGTGTGCATGGTATTGCGATTGTACACAAAATCGGCAAAGGTTTTATCAGTGATGGGAAGGTTAATTCTGTATTTGTTTTTGATTTGAAAACATTTAAAATCGTTAAAACAATTCCAACGAGCGGTAAAAAGACGGACGCTATCATGTACGACCCGTTTTCAAACCACGTTTTTGCTTTTAACAATGGTTCAAATAATGCATCTGTGATTGATGTTGATGCATTGAAGGAAATCAAAATGATTGAACTCTGCGGTGCACCAGAGTTTGGTGTTTCGGATTTAAAAGGTAAAATATACAACAACCTTGAAGATGTCAATCAACTGAAAATCATTGACGCAAAGGCTTTGAGTGTGTTGGATTCTGTGGCTTTATCGCCTTGTGGTACGCCAACAGGTTTGGCAATTGACTTAAAAAACAAAAAGCTTTTTACGGTATGTAGAGAAAATAAAGGCATGTCTGTAGTAGATATTGCGACTAAAAAAGTAATTGCTACTTTGCCGATTTGTGCGGGTGTTGATGCGGTGGTGTATGATAAAGAGACAAAATTAATCTTCTGTTCAGGCGATGGCACTACAACGATTATCAAACAAGAAAGCCCCGAAAAATATGCCGTTGTTCAAACCCTAACGACTGGAACACGGGCAAAAACGATGGCTTTAGATAAAAAAACGCACAAAATATACATCAGCGTTGCCGATTATGAAAACAAAAAAATCGTACCTAAAACGTTCAGATTACTTGTTTATAAGATGAACCCGATGGTGCATTAGTGTGTTTTAAAGTTTTTTACTTTAAAAAATTAAATCCATGCCGCCGCCTTTGAGCGATGGCATGGATTATTATAAAATATATAATTTTTAATGAAATTAAGTCCTATAGGTATTTTATCATCTTATCCGATTACCTTATCAAAGTCACATCTCCTTTTCGGATAGTGGTAACTCCGTTTATAAAAGAGACTTCTGCCCAATAAGTAAATACATCGGGCGCCATTATCTGATTACCTTTCCATGTTCCATCCCAACCAGAAGAAGGGTCATTAGGTTTAAAATTTGTCTTTTCAAAAACCAGATTTCCCCACCGGTCAAATATCTGCATCGTCTTGATGACCTCTACGTTACCGCCATCTTGAGGAAAGAAAACATCATTTATATTATCACCATTGGGGGAAAATACATTTGGAAAAAATAGACGAGAGCAATCTTCTTTTTTTACCATAATACTCTGCTCTTTTATTCCACATTTATTTTTCATAGTTACAGAGTAGATACCACTTTTCTGTACTAAAAATTCAGGAAGAGTAGAGCCATCTTGCCATTGATAGGTCGTCAAATCAAACTTTGCATTGATAATCAATGTTTTATCTTCACAAATAAAGGTGTCAGTTGGCCATTTTACTGAGGGGGGTGATAAATATTTTATCTGAATAGTATCGTCACCAATACAAAATCCTCGACTAAGATGTACAGAATAAGAACCAGCTTTATTAATTGTCCGCACCGAATCTTTCAAACCATCTTGCCAAAGGTAGTTGAATACTTTGGGTACAGTGGCACTTAAGGTAATCGTCTGTCCATCACAAAGCAGAGTATCTTTTCCAATATTGAAAGCAAATGGGTCTCCACTCACTTGCAATTCAACTTCGTTTTTATATTCAACACCACACCTATCTAAAACTATGACTCGATAAGTCGTCGTAATATCAGGTTTAGCAATGGGATTGGCGATAGTATCGTTGCTCAACCCTACACTTGGTGTCCATTTGTATTTTACGCCACCTGATGCATTCAAGCGAATAGTATCCCCTTTACAGAGTTGCTGTTTAGAAGGCTTGTCCAAAAATGTGGTATATTGAAGACAAACTTCTTGGCGATTAAATGAACCACCTGTAGCTGCCGTAAAACCCCAAAAAACTAAAGGATTTCCATTAAAAATGTCATTTACTATGTCTCCTGTGTAGGATAAAAGAGGTTTACAATCGAATGATGCTTCCAGCTTTTTCAATGTAGCATCCCACCTTACTTTAATGATATGAGATTGACAATCCTCGATATTACCATTTGTGCCGATACTGACGGGGCCTGCTAAGGTATTAGAACGCGAGTGATTAACATCTCCGTTTCTGATTATCGCCATGTGGTCAAAAGAGGGATCATTCAAATTCGAGTTTTGATACGTATCCATCTCGATACCTATGCTGGGCGTTACATTTAAAAAGCCAATACCCTCCCCTACTGAACCAATGGATGTACCCACGGGTTGAAATCCAAACACAATACCATCCGCGCCATCAAAATCTCTACAGCCAAAGAACAAATCGAGACTTACTTCAAACGACTCGTTTAAATTAATTTTCGTAGTATCCCAGATAGAGCCTACAATATTTAAACGCTCATCCGTCAATTGAAAACAGCGCTGACTAATTTGGCGAGCAGAACCATTTAAATTAAACTGAGCCTCTGATAAAAATGGAATAAATATTAGTAAAATTAAAAAAAAGTTTTTAGCAGAACCCATCTTTTTTCGTAGCTGAATATAGAGTTTAGGTAGATTTTTTTTCATTTAAATATGCGAATCTTATCAATAAGTCAATTTAAAAGCAGCAGTTACGCCAATTAATTCAAGAAAACCTCATCTATTTATGCCGATTTTATGAGTATTTTAAACAATCCAAAGATTCGGTTCTAATCCTTATTTTTGGAAATTCAATAATTTCAAAGTACCCTTTCGAAGAATTTGGGAGATAAAATCGCAATATAAAGCTTTTAAAGAAAAGTATATTTTAAATTTTTTTGGATTTCAAATATCATTTAATAATTTAGTTGTGTTCTCTTAATATTTGGCGAAATTTATAAAAAATAACCTAAACTTAACTTTGCATTAAGGTCAAACTACTGTTTTGTATAGACCTTTACCCATTGATCAATTTAAATGATAATCTTTTATATCGCCACACAAAACAACTAAGTTACTTCTACTCACAGTGCTCGCGCTTGCCTTTTATTTAAAAAAGGGAGCAAATACAAGTTAGTTGATTTTTATATGTGTCCAAAAATATTTAAGGTGAAAATACAATTTTGTAGTTTACTATTTTTGGTTTGCTTCTTATCCTCATGCGGTAAAAAAGAAGATGTTTTGAAAATCAAAGGCTCTGATACGGAAGTGAATATTTCTGTCCTTTTATCAGAAGCCTATTTTATGCAGAATAAAAAGGTTCAATTATCGGTATCAGGTGGTGGTTCGGGTTTGGGTATTGCTTCACTGCTCAACGGACTTGCCGATATTGCCAACTCCTCCCGCCCTATGAATGAGAATGAAGTGAATTTGTTCAAAGAAAAGCACGTTGAAATCGTCCCTTATGTATTTGCACAAGATGCTTTAGCAATTATTACGCATACTAATTTGGGCATTGATTCCCTTTCAGTTGATGAAGTAAAACAGATTTTTAAGGGAGAAATAACTGATTGGCAGCAATTGGGGCAGAATAAAATGCCTGTTACGCTGTATGGCAGACAAAATAACTCAGGTACTCATGCTTATTTGAAAACTAAACTCAAAATCGAATTTTCTCCTTATGCTAAAGAAATGAATGGCAACGCTCAAATTATCGAAGCAGTAAAAGCTGATAAAGGCGGATTTGGTTACGTGGGCGCAGGATATGTCCTAAAAAATGGTAAACAAGCGGATACAAATATCAAAATTTTGAAAGTTTATGAAAAAGGTACAACCGCTTATTCCCCTTTGGACTATAATGCGGTGATTCAACAGCAGTATTATTTTCAACGCCCTCTTTTCCAATACATTCTAAAATCTTCTTATGCCAAAGCCCAACCGCTTTTAGATTTTGAAAAAAGCACAGAGGGTCAAAAAATCATTGTGAGCAACGGATATTTTCCAGCAATTATGAATTAAATATGAACAGTATAAGAAGGGTTAAAACAGACATTTTTTTCAAACACTTGTTCCGCTTTGCGGGGTTTGCGTGTATTGCTATTTTACTCGGTATTTTCATCATGTTGCTTTACAATGCAGTGGCTTTTTTTACAAAAGTACGCCCTATTGATTTTATCACGGCTACACAATGGAATCCCAATAATCAATTTGGTTTATTGCCCTTGTTGGTTAGCACCTTGTTGGTAACTTTCGGCGCGATGCTTATTGCCATTCCGTTAGGCATCGGTACAGCATTATTTATGTCGGAATACACAACAGGTTTTGTAAAAAATTGGTTGAAACCGACCATTGAAATGCTTGCCGCTATCCCCTCAGTAGTGATTGGCTTTTTGGGAATTGTGGTCATAAGTCCAAGCATTTCGCATATTTTTGGATTGAGCAATGGGCTTAATGCCTTAAATGGGGCTATTCTTTTAGCAATAATGGCTTTACCGACCATCATCACCGTTGCCGAAGACGCTATTTATGCCGTTCCTTTATCGTTAAAAGAAGCCTCTTATGGCTTGGGTGCTACGAAATGGACGACACTGAGTAAAGTCGTTTTACCAGCAGCCTATCCCGGAATCATTGCTGCCATTATGTTAGGTATGGGTAGAGCGATTGGTGAAACCATGACCGTCCTAATGGCAACAGGTAACTCATTGGCTTTTCCAACAGGCTTTTTCAGTTCTATACGCACCATTACAGCAACTATTGCCATTGAAATAGCAGTCAGATGTTTTCTTCCCTTCTCCATGGCGTGCGGTCCAAGTTGAATCAAACGTGGTCTCCGGAATTGGGCCAGGAGTCCATTCAGGTTGGCGGCCGATCAGTGATGTTGGCGGTTCTGCGCAATCCCCGCGCCCGACGTTACATTCTTCGTCTGCGCACGGATGGCACGCTGCGACTGACCATTCCCCGCAGCGGCTCCCTGACGGTTGGTCGCCAGTTTGTCGAGCGACAAACCGCTTGGTTGGAAC
>JANPHO010000195.1:0-22590 GCA_031424515.1 Saprospiraceae bacterium | reverse complement strand
GACGATTTTATGGATTATTGTAAGAAAAATAAAGTCAATTTATACATCGAAATTTTGAATCAAGAAAGTAGGTTTGATGAAATATTGACGCTTATTGAAGAATCAATTAAAAGTCAAAGTAGTAGCACCTACTCTTTCTATAACCCTTTTGATATTCCAAAGGCAATAAGTTACATCATTGAAAAATTCCCCGATGATGTATTTGACATCGTGCAGTTACAAACAGAAAACGCTTTAAAAAGGATGAATATGGACAGAAAAGGTTATGCACACGCTTGTGCACATCTTCGTCCGCTCAAAAAATTGCCTAAAAGCCATCAATCAGATTTTAGAACATATCTCAATTCTTTACGTGACCGTTTTAGAGGTAAACCTGCATTTGTGGATGAATTGAGTAAGATTTAAATGCAACCTTTTTTTGAGTTCAATTATCATATAATTTAAATTTTAAGAAAATAGCTATTAATGCAAATGCAACTACAAAACAATTAAAAAATAAACCTATTCTTTGAGTCGGTTGAATGCCTAAAAATGGAGTTATTTTACGGTGAGGTTTTTCTTCTTCACCATCTTCCTTATCTAAAGGAATATCTCCACACCAATATTTGATAGTCGTGTATTGACTTTCGTTTGGAAAACGTTTTTTGAAATTTTTAGAATAAGCGTTACCAACGTTTTCTAACTCTGTATAGCTATTTTTACATAAATTAGCCATGTAAAGGCAATATCCAGCAATTTTAGGGTTGACTGATTTTTCCATTCCGTTTTCAAAATATTGTGCTGCTATACTGAGGGGGTCTTTTAGAATATCAGATTTATCGTAAACATCCCACATTAACCATGAGTTACCTACATACGACATATTGTAATAAGCATTTCCTAACCATAAATTATTATCAGCAGACTTTACTGGGTCTTTATCAACTTCATTTTTCAAATCAATTATTTTCCTCAAAATCTGCTTTTTATTAAAATGAAAACTATCTTCTGATACATTGGTATGAGGTCTTCTTAAATTAACATGAAAAGTATTGACATTCATATATTCTTTAAAAAGTCTTTGATTCCAGAAACTTTCTGGAATTTCTGAAATTACATCATAAGCCTTTTGAAGTTCATTATGGCGTAAATAATACATTGATTTATATTCTTTTATTTTATTAATGTCCCATTTTTCAGATTTGTTATCTGTAACCCATTTCTGTTCTTTTTCGCTGTAATAGCTATCAGTGTTGCCAATATAAGGAAGAGGCTCATTTGTTAAAAATGTCTCTAATCTACTTTTATTAGATTTATTAATCATATCTAATAAGCTTTCATAGTCCTTCGGTTCACCCACTTCTAATAATTGGTGATATAAATTTTTCTCCAAAACATCTGCGTATGCCCCCCAAGTCCTGTCAGTTTTACTCAACATCAAAACACATTTTGCGATATCGTGTCGGCGTAAAAATTCATTTGCACAAAATAAGGCTAACTGGCTTCTTATGCGTTTATAATTGGGTATATCCGTTTTGTTATTGTCTAAATATTCAAAAAAATCTAACAACTCATTTTGTACTGAGGGGGCATTAAAATCTGTTACTTGAGCCATATTGGCAATGAATTTCGTCAATTTTAATTGCGATTTTATTGATTTTGAAACATTAGGGATAGCTTCTAATAGCTGGATAGATTTGTTAAAACTAACCCAATCTTTCCTAATAAAATTCAAATGAGCTAATGACGAGAGTAATAATGGCAAAATTGTTTCTTGCTTTTTATCAGAAATCAATTTTGAAACAAAATTTGAAACATCGCTTGCATAATTCAAATCCTTTTTGCGGTTGTTTTTATTAATAATTTCCACTCTCTTTTTGTAATCCTCATCGGATTCATCTTCATTCATTGGTACGTAGCGACCTGAATATTCGTCTCCTTCTTTTTGCACATAAAATTCATCATCATAATCTTTAAAATGCGTAATTTCAGGGGTTACTAACCAGTCTTCAAGCTTATTTACTTCTCTATGAACCAATAATCCTAAATCCTTATTTTGAGGCTCCAATTGATATACTTTTTTAATATTTTCTAATTGAGGCCCACTGATTTGAATAGCAAACATCGTAAGCAGTCCAGCTTTTACACTTTTATCTTTTGTGGCTTTTAAGTATAAGTCAAGGCTATCAGAAGTAAAATATTGAACAGTTAATTTGCGTTTATCGATGCTTTTATTAAAAGCTTGAGCATATAACACATTGCGTTGCACCAAATCAGAATGCGCCATCGCATGATAAAAATATGAAGAGCCAACTACCCAACTTTTCGACGTCGCATTTTTAAAATACTTATTAAAATCTGTTCTGACGCCCACTGAATCGTGAGCATAATGCTTCAATTTAATTGTTAAATAAGCTGACCTTAATTTAATGAAAATAGAGTTAGCACTATTAGCCATGTTATTACCCTGTTCAATAAGTTTTTTTCTCGTAGTGACCTTATTTTTGGTATCATTGTCATTCCAATCACCCTGAATACCTGACATTATGTTTTCGGTTTCTTTAGCGAATTTCAAATATGCCCAAAGTTCAGGTCTCTTTTTTACAGCTCTAATAAAAGTATTCCTATCAGATAGTCGCTTTTCATTATCTTTTATCTTCTTGGAATCTAATTGATATAAAATAGTATTTATATCAATATCGCTTGCTTCATGAGCAATTTCTTCTTGCCATTCAGCAATATTGACAGCGTAATGCGCTGAATCCTTGAGTTCAAAGCTTTTTGACATATCATCATAATCCCAAATGTGATATAAAAAAGGCTCTAAGCTGCCTGCATTTGCTATATCAGATTGGAATAATGAAAAATAGTAATTCTCCCGCATTTCGCTTACACCAAAAAAACAACTACTTAATCGTGAATGAGGAAAAAAGCTAAATATTAGAAAACTAACGCCAAGTTTTATAAACTTTTTGGATAACCGTGGGAGTGATGTCATGAATAAGGTTTGAATCAAAATGAAAAAATGAAATATTGAGAGTATCATTACCGATAATCGGTCTTGCAAGCTCGGTGCACGTTCTTAATACTGAGGGGGTAACATCTTCTATCTTCAATAAGTCGCCCATCCGAAAATAATGATTTTGAAGAACAGTATCTCTGTTAAACATATAAAATCTATTATTTTTTTCAAGCCATTTTGCATTATCCGCTTCATATCGAGTTACCCCATTGAGCAGTTCAAAAAACTTATTATGTCGATAGGTAATTGCCCAAGAAAACAATGGTAAAGCCAAATCTAAGGTCAAAGGATACGCCTTTTGGTTTTTCAGATAACTTCTTGCTTCTTTTTCGTCAAATATAGAATTACGCTCATTAAATTCAGTGGGATTCAATATATTATACATCATAAGCATACCTTTATCAACTGGTGGAACACCTGTTTTGGCTCGATATTTCACTTGATGCAGTCTAATTGTTACTGAAATCTTAACGGAATCTGGAAGAAATGTTTTCAAATTTTTTAATAATTGAAAATATTTTTCACGCGTTTTTTCACTCCAATCACAATCAATTTGAATTTCTTTGACCTTTGAAAAGCGATTAAAATCCAGTTTATCCTGTTTTTCATTGGATAAAGATTTTGAAGCGGGTAAACTTTCGTCGAAATAATGTTTTAAAGAATTAAAAACATTACGGGATAATATTTGAATATCGCTTTTTGGTGTTTTGATGAATGCTTCATTAGTTATGAAAACAGTTGGAACTAATTCAATATATGAAGGTATCAATCGAATATCTCCCGCAAGTGAAGAAATAGGTAGAACCCCTTCTCCTTCACGCCAGCCAATATCAAATAGTTTTATGTATAGCTTTTTAACCTTTAATTCATTCAGCAGATTAGTATCCAAAGTGTTTTCAGCAAGTGTATTTTTCCAAAAATAAAAACTTTCGAAAATGACCTTGGGTCTATTGCTTGATTTAAAAAGAAATAGCATTCCTAATATTGAGATTAAAAATGCTGAGATTGTAAATTTTTTTTTCACAAAACTAAAATCTTGAAGTTTTTTAAACAGGAAACCCAACCAATTTATAAAGCCCGATAAGTGCTGTTGAGTCCTTGACACAAAATTTGTCCAGTATTTTCTGACGATGGTTATTGACGGTTATTTTACTGATAAATAATTGATTGGCTATTTCTTCTGGATTTTTACCTAAAATTATCAATTTAAAAATATCTTTTTCTCGAAGAGATAAGATATCATCAGTTTGCTCAAACTCTTCTTTACTGTGAAAAAAGAGTGTTTTAGGCGTTGCTGAGTTCCAAATCTTCACCCAATAACTGTCATCTTTCATGAAATGTGTAATATCTTGAAGAATAACTAATGCACTAATTGGGAGCCCATTATCATCCCAATTAATGGCGTGAGGGTTATAAATAATTGAAATATAGCCTTTTTCTGGATGTTTAATGCGTAAGCCAACTACCGATACGCGCAGGGTTTTTAATTCATCTGGAGCCCAATTAGAAAAAACTTGAGCCAATAAATTAGTAATAACGCTCGGATATTTTTGCTGGCTTGGAATAAGGTATTTTATTATGTGTAATAAACCTTCTTTGTGGAGTAATTCTTTGTTTAAACCAATATTTTCTTCGATATTTTCGCTGACGTATTTCACTGTTAAATCATTGAAATTGGTCTGAATTAAGGATATTCCATTTTTATCTAAAAATTTAAACAAGGGAAATTCTTCAACATCGGAAACTTCAGAGCTAATCGATTCAGAACTGATATAGAATGATTTCCAAATGGATTTTAATTGGTGTTCGATGGAAAAATGCATGTTTTTTGTATTTATACTGCCGAGTTTTAACTTTTCTAAATTCTGATAAAACTTTAGGAATTATTAATTTTATGATTATTTCACTACAAAAGTAGTAAATAATACTTAAATCCAGCCAAATACTGAGGGGTATGCTAATATAATTGATTATTGATTCACGTTTTAATTTTGGATACTTTAACTCAACTTTCATTACCCCACAATGAAAAACCAATTAATTTTGAAAGATTTATTAGAGCAGTAGTATCTCGAACGCTCATTTTATCCAATACTTTTTGACGATGGTTATTGACAGTGACACGACTAATGGATAATTCCAGAGCAATTTCATCAGGATTTTTTCCTTTTATTATAAGTTTTAGTATTTCTTTTTCGCGTCTTGTTAAAATATCATCTTTTATATACAAATCAGTATTGCTGTGATAGATAACTGTTTTTTCGGGGCTTACATCACTCCATATTTTAATCCAGTAGTTATCATCCTTCATCAGATATGAAATATCCTGAAGCATGTAAATAGACTTTGTGGGTCTTCCAGCTTCATTCCAATGGCTGGGGCAAGCGTTATTTATAATAGAAATAATTCCCCTTTCAGGATGATTGACTCGTAATCCAGCAATGACAATTCTCATGGTTTTCAGTTCCTCGGGTGTCCAACTATCAAAAATCTTAATAAACATTGGGGTGACTATACTCGAATAATTTCGTTGACTCGGGATTAAGTTTTTTGTCATTTGGAGTAGCCCCTCTTTCAAAAAAAGGGCTTTATTGAAACCGACATTTTCTTCTGAATTATCGCTTAAGTAATTTATTGACAAATCATAAAGATTGCTATTGAGTATAGTAATCCCGCTCATTTCTAAATATCTTGTCAATGGATAATCTTCTAATTTAGTAGATTCTTCAAGAATATTTTGAGGGGCTGTATAAAATGATTTCCAAATAGTTCTTATATGATTCTCGATTGAGTTTATCATGGTAATAGTTTTGTTGATTAAAATGAGTAGTGAATTGTAAAGTTAATTAACCCCTCAGTATTTTCATCTAAAAACCATTGTTTTTTATAAAAAACAGCCTTATAAACTACAAAACAATATTATGACCAAGAAGAAAAATTAATTAAGCGGCATAGGATAATTAGGGCTGTGGTATCTTTTACACCAAATTTATCCAATATTTTTTGACGATGATTATTCACGGTAATTGGGCTGATAAATAATTCTTTTGAAATTTCATCTACGTTTTTTCCGGCTATTATCAATCGCAATAGCTCTTTTTCACGTTTTGAAAGGATATCGCCATTTATATTTAAATCTTCATTGCTATGAAAAACCAATACTTTTTGAGGATTATAATTGTTCCAAATTCTTATCCAATAGTGGTTATCCTTCATCAAGTGCGTTATGTCCTGCATCAAGCTAAGCGTTTCGGTTGGCATATTTTTTTCATCTCTCGCAATAACATTAGGCAGATTTAGGACACTTATATTACCTTTTTGAGGATGAACCAATGGCACACCTACTATAACACACGCTACGCTCTTAACTTCTTCTGGCTCCCATTCCGATAATGCTTTTCGAACAATTCCAAAAACGTTTTGTGGGTATTTAAAATGTTCGGGTTTCAAAATTGACATCAAATGGAAAATACCATTGTGTAACATTGCTTCTTTACTTATTCCCAAAACAGATTGAACATTATCACTGACGTAACTTAAAGTTCCAACCGCAGGCTTGGCTTGAAAAATAGTAATATTATTCATTTCCATATATTTAAGCAAAGGAAAAGGATCAATAGGCGTGGTGGCATTCGTCGCATCAACGAAGGGTATATTAAAAATACTGCCCCACACCGACTCCATGTAAAGTTCAATGTTTGCCTTCATATTTAAAAATGTTTAGTTACGATAGCATCATTCAGTGCTAATCAATGTCGTTTTTGTGATTTATGGCATTATTCAGCAATTTAGCGTTTTTTGATGATAATTGCAAAGTATAATGTATTAAATTAATTTTATATCAATAAAATTAAAATTAGATTAATGCATCCTATCACCTCTCACCTCCAATCGAGTCATAAGTTCTGCTTCGTAAATAAGATACTCTTTCCAGCGATTCATGACTTTTTCTTCATTTTTACCGTATAATTTTGCCAAATCGATGAAAAGACGGTAATGACCCGCCTCGGACACCATGAATTTATGATAAAATGTTCTCAAATGTGGATCTTCCAAAAAAAGTGATAATTGACGAAACCGCTCGCAGCTTCGGGCTTCAATCAGAGCACAAATCAAAAGTTTTTCAATGAGGCGATCATTTCTATCTCCTGATTTATTCTCAAATTTCAATAATTCACCCACGTATTCATCTTTTCTTTGGCGACCCAATTTCAGTCCACGCTTATCCATTTCTGCCAACACTTGACGGAAATGCCCCCACTCCTCAGTAACAATTGGTGCCAGTTCTCTAACCAATTCCTCATGGTCAGAATATCCCTGAATCAAAGTGATGCACGATGTAGCCGCTTTTTGCTCACAAAATGCATGATCTGAGAGGATATCTTCAAGACTCACTATGGTCAAATCCACCCAACGCGGGTCAGTTGGTAATTGCAAGCCCAAAACTTGCTTGTGGTCTTCTTCTACTAATTTTATATTTTTCATTGCTATTATTTGAAACTGGGTGCAAATTTAGGCAATCTCATAGTTTTATTTTTTCATTTAGAATAATAATTAAAAAGAAAATTATATCTGAGTAAAATAAAAAAGCCTTGACTTTATGTCAAGGCTCCCAGTTAACAACACTATGAGAAAGGTCCAAATTGTTATTTGTTCATGTGGAGTAATTTGTTTTAAACAGCTAATAAAATAATAAAAGTTAACAATCGGGTGTCTCTTAAAAACGAAGAATTAAGCTTCATCAAATCTGTATAATTGAAGGTTTTCAATGATTCTAATCAAATTTTCGGCGTATTGACGGTCGGTGGCGTATCCCGCTTTTTCCAAACCTTTTGCCCAACCCGCATAATCTGTTTTACTCAAAAATTGTAAATGCTTGTAGTGGTCGCGCATCAGTAATAAACTATGGTCACGATAACTCTCCCACGCTGAACTATAAATCTTAAATTTATCCTTTGGAGTATCGTCTTTCATCACCACGTGAGCTACTTTTTTATTAAAAGTTTTGATGCCAAAGTGGTTATTGGCTTTGGTCGTCAAGCGGCTTTGTCCTGCATCGCTTTCCAGTAAACCTTGCGCTAAAGTGATACTTACAGGTATGCCAAATTTCTTTCTTTCGGTGCGGGCAATATTGATAAAACGCGTAACATAATCCCAGCATTTCTCCTGTTTGCTCTTCAATACTGAGGGGTCTGATTTTTGAGGATTGACGAAAATCGAAACATTGTCAAACAGATTGGCTTCATTGCCTTGTGCAGTTTGAGCCACAGGCTTTACTGCCTTCAATGGGCGAGCAGGTAAAAGCTCAACAATGCCATCCCCGTTGTGGTCATTTTCTTCCATAGAGCCAATCATTGAAGCTGCTACTAAGCCTTGATTCGCTACTTTTTGTTTGGTATTTCGAGGCTTCTGCGACTGTGAAATATTGCTCGCTAACTGAGGGGTGTCATCATTTAGATGCACCGCAAAATGTATATCCTTCGTGAACGCTACATAAATGAGCAGTAGCACAAGAGCTGTATTTAACCAGTTTTGAATTAAAAAATCTTTTAATTTCATCAAGTCAATATCAAAATGACCTGAATCAATGTGTACGATTTGTCCTGAGTGCATGGAGTGCATTATGCGTGTTTTATTCATCATGGCGTAAGTCTTATTTTAATATTATAAACATCGTAGATTAATTTCTTGAGACAAATTTAAAACATTTTGTGTTTATAAAACAAATTTTTTGAAACATTTTAAAACATTTTTTTATGATTAATATTAAAAATAACCTAAATATAGTAGTTATAAATTTTGTATAATTTTTAAATAATTTTGTAATCCATTATTTATCAAATAGTTAAAACGAATTGCATTTTTTAGTTTATAATTAAGTATATTTCAAACAGGATAAATTTATTTAAAACAAAAACAACTATTTTTAACGATAGCAGCAAGCGATTTCCTTTTTAAGAATAATTATCAGTACAAACTGCCAATACTTCAATCCAAAACCATAAATTTGGTTTTTACTTTTTATTAAAAATATTTTTAGTTAGTGTAAAAATTACACTACCTTTGTTTTACTAACTAAATCTAACTCTATATGTTAATAATTGTAGATAGCGGCTCAACAAAAGCCGATTGGGAAATCATAAGAAAAGATGGTAGCCGAGAATTGGTTACTACCATGGGTTTCAATCCTTTTTTTCACGATGAGGATAAAATTGAGACCGAATTAAAAAAGAATTTCGTCCATATCGTACCCGTAGATGAAGCCAGAGAAGTCTATTTTTACGGTGCGGGTTGTTCTGACCCTATGCGCTGCGATATTGTTAAGCGAGGGCTGGAAAAAATCTTTAAAAACGCTGCGATTGTCGTAGAACACGACCTTTTAGCCTCTGCAAGAGCAGCTTGCGGGGATAAAGCAGGCGTCGCTTGCATCATCGGAACAGGCTCGAATACGTGCTTATACGATGGCGAAAAGATTGTGGACAACGTCACAAATATGGGCTATTTATTGGGTGACGAAGGAGCCGGTTCTCATTTCGGCAAGCTCATCATGAAAGCCTATTTTTATAGAGAGTTACCAGAAGATATTAAAGCGGCTTTTGAATTAGAGTACGGAACGGATAAAAGGCATTTTTTGAATGAAATGTACGGCGAAGCGCCCAATGTATATTTGGCGTCGTTTGCTACATTTTTCTCAAAAAATAGGAATCATTTTTACATTCAAAAATTGGTTGCAGAGGCATTTGGGGAACTTGTGAATCGCCATATTTTGAAATATGAAGGATGTCATTCATTGCCCATTTGCTTTGTGGGTTCAATTGCTCACCATTTTAAAGATATTTTGAAAGTGGTTTTAGAAGAACATGACCTTCATCTGGGGGAAGTGATTCAAAAACCAATTGATAGCCTGGTGGCTTTTCATTTGAATAAGATTAATAAAACTGTTATTTAGGTTTTGAGTAAAGCAAAAAAAGAAATAAAACACTCGCTTTCGGACAAAAATAGTCCGGCGAAAGAAGATGTCCTTGCGGACAGCATAAAAGATAAAATGACTTCTAAGAATATAAAAAGAGTTGCGGTTTTCACTTCAGGTGGCGATGCTCCGGGCATGAACGCAGCCATCAGAGCAGTAGTAAGAACCGCAACTTTTAACGATTTGCACGTTTATGGCATTGAACGCGGCTATCAAGGTATGATAGATGGTAAAATCCGTCGTCTTGAAACCTCCGACGTTGGTAATATCATCCAAAGGGGTGGTACAATGCTCAAAACGGCTCGCTCAATGGAATTTATGACGCCAGAAGGTCGTGCAAAAGCTTACGAAACTCTTTTAGCCAACGATATTGATGCCTGCATAGCCATTGGCGGAAACGGTACTTTTACAGGCGCGTCTATTTTTTCAAAAGAGCATGATATACCTTTTATTGGCATACCGGGCACGATTGACAATGATTTGTACGGAACAGATTTAACCATTGGTTTTGATACCGCCATCAATACTGCTATGGAAGCTGCCGACAAAATTCGCGATACAGCCGACTCTCATGACCGTCTATTTTTCATTGAAGTTATGGGGCGCCACGCAGGTTTTATTGCGCTTCATTCAGCTATTGGCAGCGGGGCAAGCGGTGTCTTGATACCCGAAGACAATTATTCGATTGATGAATTGATTGTGCAGTTGAAAAAATCCATGAAACGGGGTAAACAATTCGGTTTGGTGGTGGTAGCAGAAGGTAATAAAAACGGAGGTGCGGAATCAATTGCCAAGCAAGTGACTGAAAGATTAGGTAAAATAGATACTAAAATCACAATTATTGGGCATCTTCAAAGAGGCGGTTCCCCTACTTGCCTTGATAGAGTATTGGCGAGCAGATTGGGGTATGAAGCCGTAAATGCCCTCTTAGACGGAAAAAGCAATATCATGATTGGCATTAAAAACAACGAAGTATCCAATACCACGTTCGATGATGCCATCAATAAAACGAAACCTGTTAACAGTGAGCTTATGAAAATGGCTCAAATATTAGCGCTGTAGTTAAAAACCAATTAATTTTCCAACATTTTAAGCTGATTTCTAAAATCGAAATCAGCTTTTTTTATTTTAGACTGCCGTCCTCGTTCGATTCAATAAATCTTGAAAAACGGGTTGAATCATATTAAAATCGCTCTCTTGAAGCAATGAATCACCGTACCAAACCCGCTCAAATATAGCCGTAGTGTGCTTAAAAGGCTCAAATAATACATTCTTTCGCATTTCTCGAATATAAGCCATATTGGTTTTATCTCTTTTCCATTCAATCGCGTTCGACGAGCTCAGCTCTTTTACAATTGCTAAATAGTACAATCGAATCGCTAAACTGAATAGTTTTTGCACAATGGCTTGTTTTATAAAAGGGTCTAATTCGGCATCTTGTAGGTTCTCTTCAATCTGTTCAAGGTCAATTTTTACTGAGGGGGCATATATTTTTTTGCTTGACTTACCTAAAACATTTCCCTCACCCACAAATTTTAAGATTAAAAAGGCTATCAAAACAATCGCACCAATAATAAAAAACCATTTCAAAAATTCCACCAAAGCCCCCGATAGTTTGGGCGATGGAGTTGTAGTATTATTACTTACTTTTTCTTGTTCTTTAGGGTCTTTTTTAATCGTATAATCCAAGCCTGTTTTGGCTTTTTGCCAACTATCTTTATCGAAATCCTTTTGTTTTATATCTTCCTTACCGTATTTTTCTTCATTTTCTTTAAGTTGATTATAATCAATACCCGCGACGTCTTCTTCAAGACTATCCAGAACATTAGGTTCACTCAACGAATCTACCACCACACTCTGATCAGTATTCTGAGATACCCCCTCAGTATAAAAGGCTAAAATGAGCATACAACTCAATAAAAATGATAAAAACGAGCGCATAAATGATATATAATTTTTATATTTAAAATATCTTGATTGTTCAACTTAGAGCTCTTATTCCCTCGCCATCCCCTGTATTTTTTTACTCATCCCTATTTGTTTGATTTTTGAAATAAGGCTATTCGCTTCATTAATTTCAAGTAGAGAATAAAATAAAAAACCATATGCCGTATAAAAAAGCATGAAATTGAGGGCAATAATAAAAAAAGCAATGAAAGTAGTCATGATAACCACCAATTGATCCAATTGTGTCTGTGAAAAAAATGATAAATTCCAACCGACTATCATCATGTAAAAATACATGAGTGTCGAGTTAAACGCCGAAAAGAATAAATACATCAAAATAAACATAATAAAATGTACCCCAAAACATAAGGCTACTCCACTTCCCATGAGCCACCAAGTATGCTTTATGCCTTCTAAAACGCCGAATCCATCTCTATACATCAGCATGAACCACAAGCCCACGAATGGCAATAATACAAAGAAAAACAAAAACATATACACTTCAAAGGAAGCAACCAACCACATAACCAAAGTAGAAACCACCCATATTTTAAAAAAGCCCATCCTATCAAAACGCTTATCCATGTACTTCGATAAATCCACCGATTCGTGAATAGTCTCCGAATAAAGCAGTTTTTTATAGACAATAAACGCTAAAATGGCATAAACTAATCCATTTATAAAGGGTAAAAACGTGATTTTAGGGTTTGAAAAAAACTGAATAATCACTGTTACCTGACTAAAAATGTTGGATTCTAACTTAAAAGTACCATTCGGATTCTCGGACGACAAGCCAAAAGCTGTGAGTACGAATATAGCAGATACAGCTATGGCTACTCCCAAATAAGTTCTGATATTCCTTTTAAAAAAGAGAAAAGTATCGCTGAATATTTCACCCGAGTTTTTTATTTTATAAAACTCAATCGAAAGGTCATTGTCTGGTGGTAACTGTGCTTCCATTAAAGGCGTTTTAAAACCTTTTTTAGCCTTATAAAACGGATACCATCCGAAATAAAATAAGATAATGGCCAAGTTTAGAGCAATAAAAACCCCTCTGAACGTATCACCCAATTCCGTGTGTCTCGTCAAATTACCTTCAATCAAAGCTGCGAAAAAGAGCATCACCATCACACCCACCATAATTTTGATGGCTTTCCGAGCCGACATTTGGAAGGCTTGAAGCCTCGAATACGTACCTGGAAACAATAATCCTCTTCCCATCGTTATACCCGCAGCAGTACCAATGACGATGGCTGAAATTTCAAGCGTACCATGCATCCAAACGGTCAAATTGGCTTCTTTTAAAAGATTATTTTGCGCAAAATATTGCAAAAATGCGCCCAACATGATGCCATTGTACATCATAAAAGCGACCGAGCCAATACCCGCAAAAATGCCTAAAATGAAATACATCAAAGTCACCCACATATTATTGACCATGATGCCAAATGTCATATCGAATCTTCCTGATTCTTTGTACACTTTCATAGGATCGCCCGATTTGATATTTTCAGCGGTCATGTTGACATAAGAGTCACCCAATATTGTCCTTGAAAATTCAGGGTCTTTGGCGCTTGAAAAATATCCAATGGCAAAAGAAAGGATAAAAAACATGACAGCCCAGAAGAAAGACCACCGAGATTGGTAAATCACTTGCGGCAATTCATCCGTAAAAAAATAACGCAGCTTATTAAAAGGTGATTTTTTTTGTTTGTAAATATCTGAAAAAATGACTTGCGCTACCCCATTGAGGTATGCCCTGACAGAACGGGAGGGATAAAACGTACGGGCGTGAGATAAATCATCGGTAGTTTGAATAAAAACATCGTGAAGTTTTTCTGGATCTTTCACTGATTCACCGAGAATTTTCTCAAATTCAGTCCATTTCTCTTTATTTTGTTGTATGAATTGCGTTTCTTTCATTCAAATGTAGAAAAGTTAAAATATTAGTCCATTTTTAATTAAAAACTCATGATTCCTATTCTCGGAACTGAGGGGGTACGTTTTTCATTTTCACTTTGCTGAAATACGGTTTATTATTTGCGAAGTAAAGTTATATTTTTTAAGAATATTTTTATATAATTGTATATGCAAACCATCGAAATTAGTACAACTCAAAACGTCACCATTGAATATGAATTAGCAGGGATACGCGAAAGGTTCTTTGCCATCTTGATTGACACACTTATCATGATTTTTATAGGCATTGCTTTTCGCATTCTCTTCTCGTTTTTTGATACCTACGATTCTCGTTTTTTACAGATTATATTGGGCTTATTCCCCATTTGGTTTACCATTCTTTACAGCATCATGTGCGAGGCTTTTCTGAATGGTCAGACACTTGGTAAACGTGTTCAAAAAATAAAAGTTGTACGTGTGGACGGCAAACCTATCAACTTGAGCGATTTACTTCTACGCGCCGTTTTATTGATTCCAGACTATTTTTTTACATTGGGCATCATGGGCGCACTGCTGATTAGCTCCACTGACAAAAGACAACGATTAGGTGACATGGCAGCAGGCACCACAGTCATTAAAATGGGCACTGACAGAAGATTTCAATTGTACGATATTTTAAACATCAACACCCTCGAAAACTATACCCCTCAGTATCCGCAAGTGCGACAACTATCGGAGGATGATATGCTTTTTATTAAAAACCTCATCATTCGATTTCAAAAATTTCACAACGGCTCGCATGAAGATGCAGTAGAAGAATTATATGTACACCTTACTCAATTGCTGGATATTAGAGTCAAAGCCGAAAGTATCCAAGAAAAATTGAGCTTTTTCAAGATTTTAATAAAAGATTTTATAGTTTTGACGCGTTAATAGTAGTTTTCGCCTAAAAAAAAACCTGATAGCTTTAACTATCAGGCCCGTTAATTAGAACTACGTCGAATTAATAACATGTGATTATTATTTGCCACTTTGGATAGAAACAGATCTACCTGTAGGGCAAAAATATCTTGATGGAGTTAACATTTGTGTTAGTAAAAAAAAACTTAAAGTTTTGAAGACTTAGTAGTTTTAAGAGTCCATTAAGAAGGGTTTAATTTTGGATTATAATTCAGCGAAATAGCTATTCAAAATGATTTGAACGTTGTAATTTTTTATTGTAAAACAAAAATACAACCATCAATTTATATTCCAACAGACAATGTATGAATGGCGGGATTTATTGTATGAATGGTAAACTTTGGAGCTATTCAAAAATGAAATCTAAAGAAATCTAAGCTTTATTCCACAATTAAAAAAGACACATATTGAACCATCCAATATGTGTCTTTTTTTTCGACCATTTTTTATGTATAAAATACTTATTTAGGCGCTACTACGCTCTTTTAGCTTTTTCCCAAATAACCGACTGGCTACCTGAAATAAGCCTTATCAAGCCTCTGTAAACTGAGTAATTCATCATACAAAAATAATATGGAATATAAAATAGCTTAACTTTAACTTTATATTGCTCAAAAAGCCATCCCATAAACGACATTAGATAAAAGGCTATTTGACACCATAAAATGAGGGTATATAAAGTATCTCCGTCAGCAATCTTCCAATTAAGATAAAAAATTACGGGGAGTGCCAAAGGTGCCAACGTCCATCTCAACACCCTGTGAGAAACATACTGAAAGGTCAGGACTCCGTATTTAAAAGGATTTAAAAGACTTCTTAAACGCCAAATGGCCTGAAGACCACCCGCTGAAATGCGGATTTTACGTTTTAATTCCTCTTTTACATCAGCGGAGTGCCCCTCTACGGCATAAGCCTCGGGCTCGTAAACAACTTTATAGCCTTTTTGAGCGATGCGCAAGGTCATCACAAAATCTTCAATTAAAGTATCTTTTTCGACTGGTGCATAGAGTTCAGTGCGGAGTGAAAATAATTCCCCCGCTGCTCCTACCACACTATAAAGTTCAGAATCCCATTTTTTTAACAATGATTCATATTTCCAATAAAAACCCTCACCTGCACCGCTTGCCTCGCCGCTCATCTGTACTCTTTTCTCGCCAGCCACCGCTCCTACTGAGGGGTCGGTATAATGACGAACAATATTGAGCACAGCCTGTGGATTTAAATCCGTATTGGCATCCGTGAAAATCACGATTGGAGTTTTCACAAAAGGCATTACACGCTCCACTGCAGCGATTTTTCCTTTCCGCTCAGGCTCATGAAAAAGCTCAATGTGATACCCCTCAGTATTGGGGACATTTTTTTGATAATTTTTTATCAAATTAGGTGTGCTATCCGTAGAGCCATCCGTAACGAAAGCGAAGAAAATTTTATCCTTTGGATATTCTAATGCCAATGAATTCCGAATTTTATCTTCAATCCAACGCTCTTCGTTGTAAGCAGCCACCATAAATGTGACATTTGGCAGATGTGTTGCCTCAGAATTTTCATCAATAGAACCGGTAGTTTTGGAAAAGAATCTTTTGATTTTTATAATTAAAAGTAATAAAATTCCATATCCAAAATAGCTATAGAAAACGCCGAATAATAGTAACCAAAAGATTAACTTTAATGTTGAAACATGCATAGGAATGATTTCTTTTTAGATATTCTTTAGAAAAGAATAAATTTAGTTTCTGATAATATGTTTTACTCTAAAATGAGAAAATAATGCCACAAAATAATAAAAAGACAATATTTTAAAATTGGTATTCCTCAAAAGGGCTTTTTAAGAATTTTATTGAAAGGCTGTTTTCTCAAAATAATATTAAGCGAAATAAATACAATTAGTGACATCTTAATAATTATTGCGTCATAATATCCGTTAAAAGCTGAAATTAAAGATTTTTTTAATCAGAGAGCTCAATAATGAGTAAATAGTGTTTTTAAAATTAATAAGATAGATATTATATATTGTTAGAGCTCTTAAAATAATGTCTTGCATGTGGTAAATCAAGTAAAAAACAGATTAAATTAAAAAATATCTGACGAAAATAATAATTAAAATTAAAAAATGTGACTCAATTTCGGTTTTTAGATTTGACAAGTTCGTAAAAGGGCATATCTTTGTAACATATTTTGAGAACAAACATAACTACCTATTCTAATCTCCCAGCACCGAAATAAGGTAATATACTTTTTAATAAGATTTTATACATACTATAAGAAACAAAAGATTAAAACAATTCATGATTACATGAAACCGAACTTATAACAAACTGATATTCCATGTTAACGTGTCATTCATTTCATAGCCTATTTTGCTCCCCTATGGCATAAGTTTCTTTTGAAATGTATTGGCTTGTGTTTTACTTGATTCTATAATTATGTCAACCCAAAAAGTTGTCTCTACTTATGTTTTTCAAAAAACACAATTTACAAACAAATTACAATGAACAAGCAACAAACAAAAATTCTAATTATTGATGACCATGATGCTGTACGCTTGCTTTTAGGTTTGACTTTAAAAGACAAGTACAATGTTATCACCAAAAGAGATGGCATAGATGGCATGGCATGGTTAGCTGCAGGAAACATTCCAGATTTAATTATTTTGGACATGCAAATGCCTCGCCTCAATGGACTTGATTTCCTAAAACAACTTCGCTCAAGCGGTATGTTCAAGTTAATTCCGGTTCTTCTGGTTTCAGCAAATGATAATGAGCGCGAAATAACAGAATCTTTTGATTTGGGCATTTTAGATTTCATTTCCAAGCCTTTCAATCCCGTAAAACTCAAGGAAAAAATACATCAAGCACTGCAGAAACCGAGTTTTCTGCCAATGAGCTAATAAATTATAATCAGAAAGAAACATATTATTATATTAAAACTAGAACTTACACAAACAAACAAACTTACTATGACTCAAGCTCTACCAACGCTTGCACTTCGTAAATCGAAGCAGCTTTTATTGTTGAATGTATCGAGTAGTATTTCAGAGTTCATCGCACCACTTGCACACTACCGAATTGAAGAATTAAGAGGCGCCAATGCACATCACAAATTGCTCAAACTGTTATCAGCTGCTGAAACATCTGAAATACCGTATGCCATTATATGTGATTATGAAACGCTTTCAAAAAACAATTTTGCTTATGTACAGGCTTTTAGGAAAAACATACTCACTTCTAACATTCCTATTATTGCTGTTGCCAAAGCAGGTGAATCAATCAGCCCAAATGCCTTGAGGAATGGTATTGACGATTGTTATGTCCATCCCATTGTCAATCGTGAAATTTGTGAAAGAATTGAGTTTTTAAGGAAATATAAAGCAGAAATGCTTGATTTGAATGTAAATGAGACCGATACGCTGAAAGTGCGCATGTCACCCTTCAAAAGATTTTTAGACGTTTCAATTGCCACCGCGTGTATCTGCATGGCGAGTCCTATCCTCCTTTTGACAGCAGCCCTAATTAGTTTAGAATCCAAAGGACCCGTAATATACCGCTCAGAGCGCAGCGGAACAGGATATAAAGTTTTCAATTTTTTAAAATTCCGCTCCATGTACGCGGATGCTGACCAAAAACTGAACGAAATACAACACCTCAATCAATACTCAGAAAAAGATGCTGCATTTTTAAAAGTAAAAAATGATCCACGCATCACGAGAGTAGGTCGTTTCATCCGCAAAACAAGCATTGACGAGTTACCTCAATTATTCAATGTACTTAAAGGTGATATGTCAATTGTAGGCAATAGACCATTACCACTTTATGAAGCAGAAAAATTAACTAAAGAAGATTGGGCTTATCGTTTTATAGCCCCCGCTGGTATCACTGGCTTATGGCAAGTATCCAAAAGAGGTCAAGATGATATGTCAGCAGAAGAGCGGATTGGGCTTGATGTAGATTATGCAAAAAATAATTCTTTTTGGTTTGATTTAAAATTATTACTTAAAACCCCTTTCGCTATAATTCAAAAAGAAAATGTGTAAACATTTAAAATAAAGTTTTAATGTTGTTTTTTATAGTAACAGGCAAGCCCTTTTTTGGCTTGCCTGTTTTGTTTTTAAAACTTCATAACAATATAATAAAATTAATCCCATATAAATAACATTCTAATTGATTGAAATATACCCCCTCTAAGTTATTGTTTTGTAAGAGTAAACAGCTTAATTTTGCATAAGATTTAAAGAGAAAACAAACAAGTACGTTGAGAAAACAACCACTCATATCCATCATTACCGTCAATTTTAACGGTTTAGATTTAACCATTGAATTACTCAACTCCATCCGTCAGTTGAGTTACAAAAATATAGAAACATTCGTCGTTGACAATGCCTCTAACGATAATCCACAGCTTTTTTTAAATAAAAATTATCCAGAAGTCAAGTTTATTCGTTCTGAAAAAAATCTGGGATTTGCAGGTGGTAATAATTTGGCGGTAAAAGAAGCGCAAGGTGAATTTCTGTTCTTTGTGAACAACGATGCCGAAATTACTGAGGGGTGCATCGAAAAATTATTAAATCTTTTCGAGCATTATCCAAGCTTGGGTGCAGTTTCTCCCCTACTCTGTTATTACAACGAAAATCCTCAAAGTAAACCCGATTTGATACAATATGCAGGTACGACTTCTGTGCATCCAGTTACGGCTCGTAATCGTACGATTGGTGAAAAAGAAATCAATAAAGGTCAGTTTAATCAACCACAACCAACAGCTTACACACATGGCGCGGCAATGATGATAAAAAGAGAAGTCGTTGAAAACGCAGGACTTATGGCTAACGATTTTTTCTTATATTACGAAGAATTAGATTGGTGCGCAAGAATTAGGAAAGCGGGTTATGATATAATGGTAGAGCCTCGAGCTAAAGTGTATCATAAAGAATCCGTGACCGTTGGCGTTATGTCTCCATTGAAAACATATTATTTAAATAGAAATAGAATATATTTTATGCGCCGCAATTTCAGTGCATTTAATGTGTTTTTATTCAGCCTATTTTTAATATTTTTCACCATTCCAAAGAACTGTATTGTATTTATACTGAGGGGTCAGTTCGATCATCTGAAGGTTTTTCTAAAAGCGATTTGGTGGAATGTTGTCCACGATAAAAATACAAAAAGTGAGGTTGTGAATACTTTTAAAAGCAAAAGTATCGGAGCTGCTTAAAGCTGAAATTTTAAGCATAAAATCAATAAACACTTTATATTTATAGATTAAGTAAATGTATAATCCGATTAATAAAACAAAAAACAAGCGAACATGATTTTTTTCAACTACACATTCTACATTGTATCATTTATCCTCCTTTTTTTCTTGGTTTTTCCTTTCGTTACTGTGCTTTTGAGTCTTTTTAGAAAAGATAAAACGGCGGAAAAAGTAAAGGATCAAGACCTAAAAGAATATGATTACGCCAATATCATCACAGCTTACCGCAATGCTGAAATAGCGAAGCCGTTGATTCAGTCTTTACTACTTCAGACTCATAAAAAGCACCATATTTATCTACTTGCCGATAACTGTGATATGTCAAATTGGGATTTATTTGATGAGCGTTTGACGGTTTTAAATCCACAACCAGCGCTTAATTTGAAGGTAAAATCCATCATTTATGCCACTGAACGCTTCGTTCGTGACCACGAATATACCGTCATTTGGGATGCTGATAATTTGGCGCATCCTCATTTTTTGGAAACGGTGAATCAATACGCTAATTTGGGATACAAAGCCATTCAAGGTCAACGCACCGCAAAAAATTTGGATACCATGATGGCTGCGGCTGATTCATTGGGTGAGTTTTACAAGAATTACGTGGAGCGTCAAGTACCACCGCTTTTGGGCAGTTCGACAGTGATTTCGGGCAGCGGAATGGCTGTGGAGCAAGATTTGTACGAATCATATCTATACGGAGAGGAGATTACGAAAGGAAAAGAATTGTGGAAAAAAATGATGCAGGAGGATAAAATCCTTCAAAATCATATCCTCCGCGCTGGCGAGCAAATTGTATATGCAAAAGACGCATTGTGTTACGATGAAAAAGTGACTTCCGCCAATGAGGTGGAAACACAACGCAGTCGTTGGCTATTCTCATATTTTCAAAATATTCCGAATTCTACGGGCTTTATACTGAGGGGTCTCTTCACTTTCAATTGGAACAAATTATTTTTTGGTTTAGTGACTGCTTCGTTGCCTTTATTTATTTTAATAGGTACATCGGGCTTGATGTTTTTATTGAGTTTAATGATTGATTGGCGCATAAGTGCTGCGTTTGTGTTGGCTATTTCAATTTTTATCGGGAATATTTTCTTCTGTTTATACTTATCTAATGTGCCTTCGATGGTATGGTCGGCAGTCCGAGCGATTCCAACTTTCGTTTTAAGGCAATTTATGGGCTTATTTAAAATGTTCAATCCAAATAAAAATTTTAAACATTCTGAGCATAAAGTAGCAGTTTCGATTGAGGATGTGATGAAAAATAAGTGAGAGGGGGGAGTATCACAGAGTTCACAGAGAAGACACTGAGTTTCACAGAGTTTTTTTACAGAAAAATTTTTGAACCATGGAAAATAACTATATAACACAAAAAATAATTGGCTGTGCCATTGAGGTACATAAGATATTGGGACCAGGCTTATTTGAAGCAACTTATGAAGAATGTTTAGCTTACGAAATGAAAGCTATTGGATTAGATTATAAAAGGCAAGTGGGAATACCCGTAATCTATAAGGATGTCAGATTAGAAATTGGGTATAGAATGGATTTTTTAGTAGAAAATAAAGTAGTTGTAGAATTAAAAGCTCAAGATATTATCTTAGATGTTCACAAAGCTCAGACTTTGACATACATGAGGTTCTCGGAAAAATCTTTGGGATTATTAATCAACTTTAATGTTCCTTTATTAATAAAAGGTATCCAAAGATTTGTACTCTGAGTAACTCTGTGACTTCTCTGTGCAACTCTGTGAAACAAAACTCAAGATGAAAAAACTTTTATACTCCTCACTTTTGATTAACCTAATTTTCATTGGCTGCATCTTATTTGTTGTAATTAAAATAGGTAGCCCACAATATTTATTTTACCTTTTAAAAAACAGAGGCCAAGGAATCGTTTCATTAAAAAAGAGTAAAACGAGCCATTTGAAAACTTTACCCATAAAAGAAGGGCAAATTGTGATGCTTGGCAATAGCATTACAGCGGAGTGCGAATGGTCTGAATTGTTAGAAAACCCGAATATTTTGAATAGAGGCGTCATCGCTGATGGCACTTCCGATATTTTGAATCGACTGGATGATATAATTGTGATGAAACCACAAAAGATATTTTTATTAATAGGTGTGAATGATTTGCTTTATCTCCCCCCTAATATAATCATGCAAAATTACGAGTCCACCGTCTCTCGAATCCGTAACGAATCCCCCCAGACGGTACTTTATTTAGAAAGCATCCTGCCCATTCACAATGATTTGAGGCGAAACAGCATGAAAAATGAAGATATTAATGCACTGAATACCAATATTCAAGCTTTGGCTCAGAAATATCAACTCACATATATTGATGTACATTCAAAACTTAAAAATACTGAGGGGTCACTCAAAGCAGAACTAACATTGGATGGTATTCATCTAAACGGCGAAGGTTATTTACTTTTTAAAGAAGTTTTGATGCCGTATATTAAATAGTGTTTGGAATAATTTACAATTGAAATTACTTAGTTACAAAGTCGCTTACGCTCCGTTTAGCCACTGATTTTACTGATATTGACTGATTTCACACTGAT
>JANPHO010000194.1:0-7040 GCA_031424515.1 Saprospiraceae bacterium | reverse complement strand
GACGACATTGCCAGAATAGGTGCGTCCATCTCGTGTTGTCACTACAACTAATTTATAATCTTCTTGGATTTCGCCGCTTGGATTTAAGACGTTAAACAGCAAATAATCCAAACTACCACGATTTGAACCTGTTAAATCAGGTCCAATATTGCCGCCTTTGCCATACATTTTATGACAACTACCACATGAAGTTTGAAATAGAGCTGCGCCTTTTACTGCATCAGCTGTCGTCAAAGCTTTTTCAGTTATCATTCTCTGATATTTTGAATAGGCTTTTTCGAGCGAAGGCTCTTGTTCAATAGGTCCCCAAACTTCTATGAAACCACTGCCAACCACCCTCAATAATTGTCGCGCGGTGTAAGCGGGTACATCTTTTTTAGGTACAAGCTGATTTTTTAAGGCTTGCGTCAATTGCCAACCATATTTAGGTCTTGATGAAAGAGTTTGCAAGGCTTGTTGTTTTTCAGCTGCATTAAAATCCTTATATTTTGAAACGAGCAATTGTCCTAACTCATCTTTATTGTATTGAGCAATGGCTTGAATAACATCCAATCTTAGCTCTGGTTCATTGATTAGAATCGGTATTTCAGCAACAAGAGCATCGCCTTTTCGGACTGCAATATCTTTAATGGCTTGTTGGCGAGCAGGCATAGGAGATTTTTTATTTTTCAAAGTCGCCATAGATTTTTCAGCCACTTCTGTATCACCGAATCGTTGAGCAATTTGCCTTGCCAATTCCGCATTTACTCCTTTATTGCGTTTTAATTTTTCATAAACTGCCGACCAATTTTTAGGTGCTTTTAGGTCAAATCTGCCTTCCAAACCATCACGCATACCTTCCAATATAAGGGTTTGATTTTTAGACGTTTTACTAATGGATGTTATCACCATTTCAGGCATATTGGCATCCACAAGGCGGCGTGAAATATATTGAGCCAGTAGAGGAATATCAGTTTTAATCGCCAAATTGATTGCTCTATTGGGGTTGTTTTTCACCAAAGGTTCTAATCCAAACCACAGCATTTTAGGCAAATTATGGTCGGTTGCGTCTTCGCTGTGCAGTGCCAATTGTTCGGCAATCTTCCAAGCCGCTTCCTCATTGATGCGCTGCATAGCTGAAGCTAAATATAAGCGCACAACTGGCGAAGGGTCTTCTTTTGCCAAGCGAATAAAGGTTTCTATCGCTTCATTTGGAGGATTTTTATCTTCACAAAGCAACTGAATTGCCCAAGCCCGTACGTGAGCATCTGCATCCGATAAAATACTGAGGGGCCAGTCCCGAGTACTCGGTGGGTCAATTTTTATAAAATTATTCGTGCTATGCAATGCCCACAAAGCGCGTAGTCTATAATCTGCATTGGTATTTTGCTTAAAAATAGTAAGCAAATCGGGCACACAGTTTTTATCTAAAACACCTTTAAAAGCCCGATTTTGTAAAATAACCCTTGCTCTTCGAGCGTGCCAGTCACTGGGGCTTTTTTGCAATTCAACCAATTGTTTATCTGTGAAAGTATTTAAATCAGCATATCTATTTTCAAAATTTTGAGCTAAAGATTGTTTGGGCATTATTCTGAAAATGCGCCCTGTTTCACCGTTTAAAACTTCTTTGCCACAAATATCTGCATCGTGCCAATCCAGCACATAAACACCGCCATCGGGACCCACTTCCATGCTAAAACCCACCCATTGGGCATTGTTAGCCATCAGCAATTCATCGCCATGTTTGGCAACAAAACCAGAGCCTTTTGGCTGTAAAATATCGGATAAAACAGCGTGTTCATGGATATTCGCCATGAAAATACGCCCTTTATGTTCGGCTGGAAAAGCATCGGATTGATACACCCTCGCCCCACCATGCGCAGACCGATGGCTGTGGTCGGCAATGGTGCGAATATCGCTGTAAATATAAGGATTGAAATGTTGCCCCCCTTGCCTGTGATAAATGCCGCCCGGAATGACGTGCCACATATGCGGAATGACGCAAGCACTGATAAATAACTGCCCTTTGGCATCATAATCAATGCCCCACGGATTGCTAAAACCATGCGCCACTACTTCAAATTTATCTTTTGTGGGATGATACCGCCAAACACCACCATTAATATCCACACCATCTCCCTTTAAAATGTCTTCTGGAAAAGGGTCTTTGTGCTTATAAATACGTCCTTTACCCTCTGGTTTGCGCACTTTTGAAGGCGTTGCAAAACCTTGACAACCATATAGCCAACCATCAGGTCCCCAATGCAAACTGTTCAGAGTTTCATGGCGGTCACGAATACCCCAACCTGTCAGGCGCACTTCTATATCATTTTCATCGGCCTTATCATCATGGTTTTTATCTGGCACAAACAGTAAATTCGGTGGTGCTCCTAAAAACAGTCCATCAAAACCCACTGCCATAGCTGCGGGAAAAGCAATGCCTTCCAAAAACACTTTTTTACTGTCTGCTACACCATCGTGATTGGTGTCTTCAATGATTAAAATACGGCTATTGCCTGCGTTTGAAAAGCCATAACCCCGCGACTCATAGTCTCGGTTTTCAGCAATCCACAAACGTCCTTTATCGTCCCAACAAAATGCCATAGGTTGGGTTATCATGGGTTCGGAAGCCCAAACATTGGCTTTGAAACCTTCTTTTAAGGTCATAGCCGCCACTGCTTCTTCGGGCGTAAGGAATTTGGCATCTCGCCCCTCTTGTTGGGCAATGCCCCAAAGAGAATATGCCATATCCTGACCACTAAATTCACTCCATATTTTGGACAGTTTTACATCATCTAAAACGCCTGTATATATAACCAATTGGTGTTTTATAACTTCAATTTTACCTTTTTTAATCTGCCAATCCGCCATTTTTGCCCGAGCGGGACCGATACCCAATTGGTTGTCAACCCGCCAATATTGGGGAAAATTTTTATTGTCTGGATGGTCAAAAACAGCAATATGCGCTAAGTCTGTGCGCCCTTCAACTTGCATCCCCACATCTACCCAGTTGGCACGTTGTCCTTCGGCTTTTTGATTTTGTTGGCGTGCCGCATTGACCACTTCCCCTTTAATCCCTTCGTGCCACGGCATTCGGACAAACAAGCCACCATAGTCAAATTTGCCGATGGTCACGTCGGTTTGAGCTTCTCCTGCCCATTCCAAATTGAGCAAATAGCGTCCGTCTTCCTCCCGCATTGTCCACGTTTGGGTTTCTGTTAAAACGGTATTGCCTGTTGCATCCAATAGGTCATAGACTGTTTCCCATTTAACAGCATCACCTTTGTTTTTAATGACTTTTACCTCAACCCGCTTCCAATAATCGCCTTCTGGATGGTGAAAATAATCGCGTCCTATTTGTGCTTGTATGTTAGCGGGTTTGTCTTGTCGATAAAACCATTTTTTAAGACTATCCTCTTCTATGCCTGTACCATTTACCCTTGTAAAACCCCAATAAATGCCCGTTTGATGTTTATGATGCCCGGGGCTATATTCTGTAAGCACCCCTTTTCCATCGGGTGCGATGATGGGGTGTAGGTATGGACGAAAATTGGGTTTGGCTACTTGGGTCAAAATAGCCGTTGTACCACCCGCCCGAAAAACAGAGATTGTGCCTTCTTGCTCGTTTTGGACGAGGCGCAATTCAACTGTTTTAGTCAATGGGTTATCTGGATTTGCCTGTTGCGATTGTAAACCAAGCCAAGCGAGGCTTAGAGAAAGGAGTATGGGAAGGAGGAAGTAGGTTCTCATTTTTTTATTTTTTTATTTTTTAACCATCATAATGGGCAATCGAATCTGTGAAGGATATTGCTCTGAATGATGTACTTGATTATGTGCCACAACACCCACTGATTCATCATAATTATTGCCACCTGTATTCAAGTTTCTAGCAAAACGAGGAAAATTGCTGCTCGAAATTTCAATGCGAATGGAGTGTCCTCTTTCAAAATAATTGCTGGTTGCCATTTGGCTCAATTCAAGTTTATAGACTTTATCTTTTTCCATAAAAACCATTTTATCGTAGCCTTCTCGATAGCGCACTCTTTGAATAGTTTCATCTAAATTATAGGCTCTACCATCGGGATAGACATCAATCAATTTTATAGTAAAATCTGTGTCTTTAGCATCGGAAGAAATATATAAAGTAGATTCAATAAAGCCCGTTATTTCAACCCCTTCCTTTAATGGTTCAGTGGTATAAACCAATATATCATGGCGGGTTTCCATAGCTTGTTGGTCATAAGCACCGCCTTTTATCGCATTGCCTGTACAGCAGACATTGCCACCCCATGAAAGCACAGGATTCAAAGGATTGTAAGTAAAGGCATCTGCTTGGTTTGTCGTATTAGGTTTTGATAGGGTGAGTTTGCCATCGCCGTATAAGCTATTGGCTTTGCCCGCACTTTGTAAGTAATAAGTAGTCATTTGAGCATTTTCAGGCGGGAAGGTATTGGCAGATTGCCATTTGTTGATACCCATTGTATAATATTGCACACGCGGTGTTTTGGTTTGAAAATCAGTTTTTTCACCCTTTAACCAATGGTCAAACCATTTATAAATTTGTTCATCATAGTTCAATCGAGCATCGCCCACACTGCGCTCACCCACTATGGTATTTTCTGTAGCTCTTGTATAACTGCAATGTAAAACTGGCGCAATGACTAGATATTGGTTATCGCGCACTTCTTGGGTTTTGCCTGCTTTTCGAGCATGGTTAAATAAAGCAATATTGGGTGCAGTAGAAACATCGTACCAACTGGCAAACCAAAAACTGGGCGTCGTAATCGGCATATTATCGTGATACAAACCACCCTTGTACCAATCAGGATGATTGGGCGTGCGGCGCACCATTTTATCAAATACCTCTGATTTGCCATTGATATTTTTTGTAAAATCTTGAATTGGCAAATGCTTCAAGGCTTGCGCCATATCCACCTCTGGATTTTCGGGACCTAAATCGTAGTAACGACTAATACGAATCAAATCTTCTTGACTTGCTTCTTTTGGAATACGAGGTTTGAATTTGTCATGTTCAACGCCATAAAGCCATGAAAAAAACAACATTTGCTCAGCACCGCCTCGATACCAATTGCCTTGCTCATTAAAATTACCCACTTTACCCACACCTGCGCCAAACGATTGCGGCACCATTGCCGCGAGCGCCGGATGGTCTAAGGCTGCTGCTGCCATTTGCCATTCGGCAGTAGAAGAACAGCCTAATGTGCCAATTTTACCATTCGACCATGTTTGGTTTTTTAACCATGTAAAAGCATCATATCCATCGGTCAGAGGGGTACCGAGAATATCCCAATTGCCTTCTGAAAAATATCGGCCTCGCTCATTTTGCACTACGTAAGCATAGCCTTTTTTCACGACCTCCAATGCCTGTTCCATTGTTCGGGTTTGTTGTTCCCCATTGCCCCATGAATTGAAATTATAGGGCGTTTTTGAAAAAATAATCGGTACTTTTTTATCTGTTTTAGGGCGATAAATATCCGTAGCCAATCTGATACCGTCGCGCATGGGCATCATAACTTTTTGGTCAACAACGGCAACCGCTTCCAATTTTTTGAGAATATCACTGTTATTGTTTTGTGCTTTAAGTGTAAGAGAGGTCGTCACTATAAGAAGTGCAATTAATAATGGTTTTTTCATGATTAGGACAATTTAATTTTCTGTATATGTTAGTCAAAATGGTAGGCATTGAGCTTTTTCATTTGGTAAAAATAACATTTTTCGGATTAAACTGTACCCCCCTCAGTATTTCTTCAAGTTTTGAGTGAAGGATGCAAGATTAGACAACTTTTCCATAAAGTTGTCTAATCTACACAATGTAATTCGTGAATCATCATTTGAAAGAACACGCAGTGTTTTAGATATTTTTCACGATTATTCCACCTTCATCACCCCATTCATTATCCGCCAATGCCCTGGGAAGGTACAGACATACGGGTAATCGCCTTTTTTATCGGGCGCAGTAAACCGCAAACGAATGGTTTGGTCGGGATTGACTAATACCGATGAAAACAATATTTCGGAAATATTCGGCACATAGTTTTTAGCCGCCCCATCTGGATCCGTTATCATTTTGTCCGCCGCTTTACCGATTTTTTCAAGGGATTTGGGTTTACCAATCACGATATTGTGCTGCATGGCATCGGGATTTTCAAAGACAATTTCGACTGTTTTACCTGCTTTTACGGTGAAATTTTTTACATCAAATTGCAGCATTTCACGGATGGATTTGATTTTGACTATCTGCACATTCGGGTCGTTGTCTTCTTGTTTTTTCAACACTTCCCACGATTGCATCAAGCGGGTTAAGCGGTCTTTATTGATACCCGAAGTAGAGGCTAAAAGCGTGTTTAAATAACCCTTTTCTGCTTCACTCACAACCACTTTTTTCTTATAATCCCACGCTTCACTGATACCTTTTAAGACAGCATTAAAGCCTTCCGCATCCAATTTTTGTCCATTTTTTAAATAATCCACCACGTTTGAAACGGAAGAAACCGATGTTTTACTCCGTATAGTTTTCGCTAAAACATATTGCGCCATGCTTTGCGACAATGCCACCGTGATTTTTTTACTCAAATTATTGTTTTTTTCATCGCCTTCTGCAATCGTATTCGCTTTATCAACGGCAACTGAAAAATTATATTCGCCCGCTTGTTCGCCAGTCACAACGATATTGCCCGTCCACGGACCATTCGTATTCTTAGTAATTGTAACAGTTTCACCTGCTTTAACCCCCTCAGTATGCGTCTGACTGACCATCTCAATCAACTGCCCTTGACCCGTAAAACGGATATTCAAAGGCACGATAACGCCTTTTAGTACTGGCACACCGCCTTGATTTGTCACCTCAATTGAAACAGTTACTCGCTCGCGTGGGGCTGGATTGGCAGGTTCAATTTTAATATTGCTGACAATCAAATCAGGTTTATTAGGCGAAATAGCGTTGGTTTTTTGCTCTTTTTTAGGCATCATTGCGCTATGGTCGTGATGTCCTGCATGTTCGTCCGTCGTTTTAGCATTGGATGCGGCTTTTGCAATTTGGG
>JANPHO010000193.1:0-4513 GCA_031424515.1 Saprospiraceae bacterium | reverse complement strand
CTTTCGAATTATTATAGATGTAAAAAAAGCTGTCTTGAAAATGATTCACTCGGTATTCCAAATCCTTTTGCCGAGGTAAAAACACCTTCAAACGTTTCGTCAAATCGTCTGCATCTAAGTACGAAATTTCGTCAGTTGTGGTGCTATGTGAATAGATAAAAACGTATTTTTTACTTTGTGATTTATAAATGCTCAATCCATACGTATTATCATTTTCAGTCAACAAATTCCTATCCAATGAAGCGTCTGTACCCAGCGTATGAAGCATAATCTTATACCCTCTCACCGTTTTATCATTCAAAATATAAAGGATACTTTTACCATCATTTGACCACACCAAACCACCATTTGCAACATTTGAAATTTTATCTGAGAACACTTTACCATCCGATAAGTCCTTGATATACAACGTATTACGCCTATCGCCCGAAGTATCCACTAAGTACGCTAAAAGGTTATTATCAGGACTCACTTTTTTTTCAAATAAACGAAATATCTTATGCGATTGCGCTAATTCTGAAACATTCATCATCACTTCCTCCGTTGCCGACCAATCCGTTTTTTTACGACATAAAAAAGGGTATTCCTTTCCTTTTTCATACCGATCGTAATACCAATATCCATTTTCTTTTATAGGAACTGACTGCGCAGATTGCTCCACCCGTTTCACCATTTCATCAAAAAGTTTTTGCTGTAACCCCTCAGTATGTGCCATCATTTTGGTGGCATATTCGTTTTCAGCTTTCAAAATATTGAGGACATTGGTATCTTGTGGATTATTCATCCAATAGTATTCATCCAGCCGTTTTTTGCCGAATTCATCAAACTCTTTAATGATTTTTTGAGCCGTGGGGGCTTTCAGATTTTCAGCTCTTTTGGGCTTTTCTTTTGGATTGCAAGCAATCAAAAAAACAAACAGCAAAAGGGTTAAAACTGTGGTTGTTTTAGATAAAATTCTCATGTATGTAGTAAATTAAATTGCAAATTCTCCGTCCAAATTACGACATACCAGTAAAAAAGCCTAAAGAATTCAAGCAATTCTTTAGGCTTTTTTAAATATTTTACAAATCAGTATATTAGTCTTCCTCCTCGCCATCGTCGAAATAAAATCCTTTGAAATCATCTATTTCACGTCTATCCTTTTTAGTCGGGCGACCAGTTCCTCTATCGCGGTGTTCAGCCCCAGCCTTACCCACAAACCAATCATTGTATTTATTGAGTTCTTCGGGCGGTGTGGTATCCAAATAACATTTAACAGCAATGGGAGCGCCTACCCTTTTTTCAATCAATTCAATGACTTTAAAACTGAAATTGAATCCCCCTTTTTTAACCGAAATGGTATCATTGCGTTGTAAAAGGAAGGATGCTTTTACCTCTTTACCATTCACTTTGACTTTATTCGTCTTTATCATATCGCCCGCCAGCGTCCTCGATTTAAAAATTCGGACACTCCAAAGCCATTTATCAATGCGTACTTTTTCTATCATACCCCCTCAGTATTTTGACTATTTTTTAAACAATTCTGAGTTTAAAGGCGGTAATTTCATCTTCAAACTCTCTAACTTTTCACAAACAGTTTTAGCAGCAATATAGTTTCTGTACCATTCATGGTCGCAAGGCAATATTGTCCAAGGGATAGTGCTTTCATTGAGGCAATATTCGTAGGCATCGCGGTATTTATCCCATAATTTGCGTTCTTCCCAGTCTTGATCGCTGTGTTTCCAATTTTTTTTAGGTTCTTCTACCCGTTCGGTCAATTGTTTTAGCTGTTCCTCCTGTGAAATATGCATATAAAACTTAATAATAGTGGTATTACCATCATTTTGAAGCAATTCTTCAAAGGCATTTATGCTTTTCATTCTAAAATCACGCTTATCATCATCAATCCAATTGTGGACATATTGAATCAATATATCTTCATAATGGCTGCGATTAAAGACCTTTATCATTCCTTTTTGAGGCACTTCCTTATGCACTCTCCACAAAAAATCGTGAGCGAATTCTTCTTCCGTAGGCTTTTTAAAAGCCGTAACGTTGACTCCGACGGGGCTACAATTTTGAAACAACGCCCTCGTAGTACTGTCTTTTCCCGAGCCATCCATACCTTGTAAAACGATGAGCACAGAATGCTTCTTCTCAGCATAAAGAAGATTTTGCAATTCCCCTATCTTTTCTACGATGTCCTTAGTCCAATTTTTAATTTCCTCTTTTCCGAAATGTTTTGGAGCTTTGGTGGATATTTCTGAAAGTTTCATTATGTTTTTTTATTAAAATTTATAATCTGATATTAAAAGATATTAGGATATTGGGATATTGGGATATTGGGATATTGGGATATTGGGATATTGGGATATTTTACTAAAAATCAATATCACAATATCTCAATATCCAAATATTCAATACTGCTCTTTTTCATTAGGGAAATCCTTGGATTTCACATCACTGACATAATGCTCAATTGCCCCTTTTATATCATCAAATAACTCAGCGTAACGGCGTAAAAAACGGGGTTGAAACTCCTTGGTTATGCCCAATAAATCGTGTAAAACAAGAACTTGACCGTCGCAATGCATACCCGCACCGATACCGATAGTGGGAATATGAAGGCTTTCCGATACCTCTTTTGCCAAAACAGCTGGTATTTTTTCTAAAACAACGCCAAAACAACCCAATTCTTCTAATAAAAGGGCATCCGTACGCAATCTATTCGCTTCTTCTTCCTCTTTTGCCCGCACGGAGTAAGTCCCGAATTTATATATACTTTGAGGCACCAATCCCAAATGACCCATAACGGGAATCCCAGCCGATAAAATTCTTTTGATACTGTCTTGCACCTCATAACCGCCTTCGAGTTTTACGGCGTGACCGCCCGACTCTTTCATGATTCGAATAGCGGATTCTAAAGCCAATTTTGAATTGCCCTGATATGAACCGAAAGGTAAATCTACAATCACCAATGCTCTTTTTACGCCCCTTACCACTGCTGAAGCATGATAAATCATCTGGTCGAGGGTAATGGGTAGCGTAGTTTCGTGTCCTGCCATCACATTACTTGCAGAATCTCCAACCAAAATGCAATCAATCCCCGCTTCATCCACTATCCGAGCCATCGAAAAATCATAAGCCGTGAGCATTGAGATTTTTTCACCGTTGGTTTTCATACTTTGCAGTATATGCGTGGTGATGCGTTTTACTTCTTTGTGTACTGACATTTTAATCTGTTAAAATAGAATAAAGAATGTATTAAAACAATGCGAATTACATCTGTTCGTTTTAAAATTTGTCGAAAAATAGACACAATTACTCAAAGTGAAAACAATTTTGGAAAATAAATGCTTGAAGTGCGTTTTAAAAAAATAGAATTTTGTCGAAACCTTATTTGTCTTTTGTATTTAAAGCTTAGATTTGCCGCATGAAATGTTTAAATATCGTTAAAATAATACTTTTAGCCAGCGTTTTCGCCCTTCAAACTTCATGCAATGATGAATTGAATACAGTTGAAGGTTGGAAAGAAATACCCGTTGTTTATGGTTTTTTATCTTTAAATGACACTGCAACTTACCTCAGGGTTGAGAAAGCTTTCGTTGATCCCAGCAAAAGTGCCTTTGACATTGCCCAAATTCCCGATTCTCTTTATTACAAAGATGTAACCGTTTCGTTGGTTCGGGTGCGGAATAATGAACGCTTTAATTTGACACGTGTGGATGGAAATACTGAGGGGTATCCACGCAAAGATGGCATTTTTGCAAAAGCGCCTAACTACTTGTATAAAATCAAAAACACAGCTTTGAATTTCAAATCCGATGAAGAATGGCGCATTGAATTGATCAAAAAAGGTGAATCTAAGGCATTTGCTCAATCAAGTTCCAAAGTCATAGGCAATTATGAGGTGACCAACCCAGGAAATACACCCGTGTTTTTACGCTACGATAATACTTTCAACATTACCCTCGAAACAGACGAAGTATCTGCTCGATTATACGACATAAAAGTAGTAGTCAATTACGATGAAATAGATCCTGCTACACCTACTCAAACAAAAGCAAAGAGCATAAAATGGGATTATGCGACAAGTTCGATAAGGAAATCAAGTGGCACTAATCCCGACCCAATTGTCACTTTTTCACGTAAAGGACAGGATTTTTACGAGTTTTTGGGCAATAATATGCCCGTAATTGCTGGTGTGAAAAGGACTTTTAAAAATATTGATATTGAAGTTTATGCGGGAGGTCAAGAACTGATCAATTACATCACTATCGGCATTGCCAATACAGGAATTACTGGCTCGCAAACCATACCCACTTATACGAATATTACAGGCGGTTTAGGCATGTTTTCTGCCCGAACATTTAACAGCAAAAAAGGCATTAAACTCAGCGATGCTGCTTTAGATTTATTGATCAATGGAGAATATACGAAGAAGTTGAATTTTAAGTAGTAGAGGATTTGGTTATTTGAAGATTTGAGGATTTGATCCTCGCATCCTCAAATCTTCAAATAACCAAATCCTAAA
>JANPHO010000192.1:0-4543 GCA_031424515.1 Saprospiraceae bacterium | reverse complement strand
TGGAGGTCGATTTTAAGTTACGCATGGCATACTCAGGTGCTACATAACCATCTAAATACCATAAAAGTGAAGTCGCTCTTTTTTTACCAAAAGTAGGGCAACCATCAGGACTTGGACAAGGCAATGCTTTTAATATGGCTTCGTGAGACAGAGTATTATTATTAGTAATACCCTTTGAAATGATTTCAAGCGGTATTGCCTCATAAATAATACGATTTAAAGATTCAGAGTTCGCAGTTGAGATAGAATTATCAGCAACAGGCGATGGCATAATAACGGGACTAACAGAATTAGGATTATTAATCTGTTGTGGATTGTTCAATGTGACTATTGCTGAGTTGGAAGCCGTTTTATCAGCCTTAGTGTTTCCAACATCTGACTTATAAATTGATTTATATAGGTCTGTTAACTGTCCCGTTATTTTATGACCATTTTTTTTATCTGAATTTTTATTTAATGCTATATCATTAGATAGAGTAGGCGTATTGGGTTGAATAACTGACTGCTCAATTGTTTCTTTTTTATTTAAATTTTCAATGCTATTATCAACTCTACTTGATTTTAATGCATTTTTAGAATCAAAAGTATTTTTAATATCCTCTTTTTTATCAGAGTAAAAATTTGATACTGACCAATATCCTCCTATACAGAATAGGCATAATAAAGCGGCAGCCACTAAACGGTAACGATTGGTTTGCCACCAAGCGGCTAATGGTTTTCTATTATCCCTTTCGTTCATTATGCGTTCGAACATGTCTCCGGGCATAGTCGATTCATAATCGTCTAGTTTTGCTTGAATTGCTGAATCAAACTGTGTGTGAATGTTTTCACGTTCATTCATCACATTGTTGAACATATTTGCGGGAATAGGCGATTTATAATCCGCTAATTTGGCGTTGAATATATCATCAAGAGTAGGCTCTAAATTGGAACGCTCATTCATAATGCGGTCAAACATGCCCGTTGGGAGTGCTGACTCGTAATTGGCTAATTTATCTTTCAGAATCTCATCCGAAGAAACATCCTTTGAGACACGTTGACTCATGATACGCTCAAACATATCATCAGGCACTTGGGATTCATAGTCCCCAAGTTTCTGCTTTAAAATATCATCATGAGTAAAATCTTCCTTCATATCGTAATCTTTTGAGCATCTAATATTTTGTGTTGAAGCATATTACGGGCTTTTACCAACTGCGAGCGAGAGGTACTTTCCTCTATTCCCAATGCTTCCCCAATTTCTCTGTGGCTATAATCTTCAATAACAAAGAGATTAAAAACCGTCCGGTAGCCATCGGGGAGTTGGCTAATGATTTTGAGCAATTCATCCTCCGTCATTTTAGAAAATACTGAGGGGTCTTCGCTCATTTCTATAACATTTTCTACGCCGAATAATTCTTTTTGAAAACCATGACGCATCGTATTTTTTAAAGCCGTATTCACCACTATTCGGCGAATCCAGCCTTCAAAAGAGCCTTTTCCTTCAAATTTATGAATATTATCAAACACTTTGATGAATGCATCCTGAAGCACATCCTCAGCTTCCATTCGATGATGCGTATAACGAAGACATACAGTCATCATCTTTCCAGCATAACGATTGAAAACTTCACGTTGACAGCGTCGGTCTTCGCGTTGGCAGCCTTGTATAATTTCATTTTCCGTCACGTTCTGTAATGCTTTTGTCCGTTTCTAAACCTCATTTAAAAGTTGATTTTAAGATTAATTTTTTTAAAAATCTTTAAATAACCCCTCGAATTAGTTTTTTAATATGGTTTTTGAGTCAAAAATATATTGAAAAAGAATCGGCTTTCAGGAATAATCGGTTTTTGAAAAAGCAAAGATATGCTTATTTTGAATTTAAACAAATTAGCAAAATAATCTAACTATTTAAATATCAATAGATTACAAATTATTATTTAAATTAATTTTAATAATCTAATTTAGAAAAATGCTTTCAGAATTAACAATAAATTTCCCATTGATTCTTAGATAACTTAAGGTACAAAAACGCTGCCTATGTTGAATAAATTTCAAAAAAGATTTCTTTAACTCAAAAACCGTGAAAATACTGAGGGGGTATTTGAATTTTAACATCAAAACATATACTTTTGCAGCCAATTGAAAAAAGGCATAAATTAAGGCAATGGTCTAAAATGTTTAATGTCTAAAAAAAGGAGACTTGTCCGAGTGGTTTAAGGAGCACGCCTGGAAAGTGTGTGTACTTCAAAAGGGTACCGAGAGTTCGAATCTCTCAGTCTCCGCTAATGTTTATAACTAATTGATTATCAATTAGTTACGAGGTATCAAAATTGGTTTTCCTATTTGGGTCAAAGATTGAACAATGGGGAAACACAAAAAAAATTTGTCTGAAAAAGAGATAATCCTATATCCTTTAAGTAGAGATATTTCTAAACGCTGGTACGTAGAATTCTTTAATCCTCTGAAAAATATTATTGAGAGGGAGTGGATTCCCGTTAAAATGACAGAAAGCCAACGGTTAGCTGAGTTTGAACGGATTAAAGAACAATTGCTCACTACAGGAACTATCGAACCGCGGGCTGTTGTCGTCAATGATACTTATACACCTTCGCTTCAAGCTTCCCAAAGGCTCAAAGATGTCTTATCTGAAAGGCCTCATCTCAAGAAAAAATCTAAATCTTCTTATAGGTCGAAACTGAGAAAGTTCGATGAGTTCTGCCGACGAAAAGGATATGAATCCGTTAATCATTCTGTGGCCTCTGATTATCTGAAATATCGTATTGAGAGTGGGAGGGCCGTTACCACTGTTAATAATGATAGGCGAATTCTGAAATCATTAGTGAAGTCAGTTGATAAGAGTTCCTCTTCTATCCGCAAATCGGCTTTTGATAAAACCAAGCGGCTGCGGGGTGGTGGGTCTATCGGACGAGACTATTACAAGCCTGCTCAAAAATTACAAATAAAAAACTATTTCGACAAGCATTATCCCGCCCTATGGTTTGCCTGCAAATTCGTGTACTACTGTTATGTCAGAAATGGTAATGAGTTGATTCATTTGAAGGTGTCAGATTTGGATTTGCACCTAAAGCGCCTTAAAATTGAATCTGATAACAGTAAAAACGGCTTTACCGAACACATCGTTATTCCACGGGCTTTTGCCTCTGAACTAGAAAAAATAGACTATTCTAAATACCCTCAGCATTGGTATTTAGTTGGTAAGAATGGGCTTCCATCAGAAAAGCGTTTGTGCATTGATTATTGGGGTAAACTCCACCGCAAAGCATTGGATGAGATGGCTTTTGATAAAGGTGGGAAACGATATTCTATGTATAGTTGGAAAAATACGGGCGTAGTGGACTCGTATTTGAATGGGATAGGTATAAAGGATTTGCAGGCACAATTGCGCCATAAAAACCTCGAAACAACGTATCTATATCTGAAATCTATGGGTCTATTTGATAATGCTGATACTTTTGATAAGATTCAACCGCTGTAACTGTGAACCTGTTCTACTTACGTGATTTTGCCACAGCCTGTGGCAAAATTGCGTAAAATGGTACGGGTTAATTGAATTATTAATTTTGCAACAAGCTGTTGCAAAATATACTATCAAATATCGACACAAAAAAATCTACTTTCTTGGAGGCTTTTTAGGGCAATACTGAAAAACTAAAATTCTATTTACATTTGTGCAAAAGTTCTGTAAAATAAAGCATGTAATAGCTACACATTAAAGATTATTCATCATAAAATGGAACTCGAAAAAGTCAATTTATATCGAATCGTACATAGAGAGAATATTGCATACATTCTTGAACGGGGTATGTTCTGTATCGGTCATCCTTTTTTTGACCCTAATAATATTTTTATCGGCAATTCTACGTTAACAGGTCAACGGCACGAATATCCCATTCCGATAGAAGGTTATGGTAGTTTAGGTGATTATGTACCATTTTATTTTGGTTATCGTTCTCCTATGTTATTGAATATTGCAACCGGTTATGGGCAAGTAGTTCAACGCCCACAATCGGATATTATCTATATTGTATGTAAGTTGAAATATTTGATTGACAAAGGATGCACTTATGTTTTTACAGATGGACACGCTAAAAACAATATCACACGATATTTTACTGATATTGAAGATTTAAATCAATTGGATTGGACGAGTATAAATGCCCTTGCTTGGCGCGATACAGCGGATAATACTGACCGTAGGCGTCGTAAACAAGCTGAGTGCCTCATTAAATCCCATGTACCCCCTCAGTGTATAACAGCTTTAGTTGTATTTGATGAACCGACTAAAACAGCAATGAAGACATTAATAACCGAAGCAGGTTTAGAAATAAGTGTCCATATCAATCCTAATGGTAACTTTTACTACTAAAAATTATTATTTATAAAATAATTTGTTTAATTTGTGGATGAAACCACTTTTGTTACTTTTACGTTTAATATTACAAAAGTCATGATTACTTACCTAAAAGGCAATTTATTAGAAGCTCATACTGAAGCTTTAGTCAATACTGTCAACACCGTTGGTGTAATGGGTAAAGGCATT
>JANPHO010000191.1:0-1961 GCA_031424515.1 Saprospiraceae bacterium | reverse complement strand
TTTCTTGAACATTGGTTTTAAAAACTTCGACCATTTTGTTGTCATTAGATTTTTCGATAAACCCGTGCCGCCAGTTCCGTAGCGGCACGGTTATAACGCTTAAATGGATGAAAATTAAGCCGCTTGTACATCAAGCCTTTTATGGTAATAAATGTAAGAAACTAATAAAACACCCAAAACTATAAGTGGAAAAAAAGATAGTGCAGTAAAGCCATCAACTGCCACATGGCTCCAAGTGGCAGCTATAAATTCGATGAAAAAACAGCCATAAGCCCACTCTTTGAAGCGATGTGGTACTTGCGGAATTATCAGCGCCAAAGTTCCAATCACTTTGAAAACTGCGAGCATCACCCCAAAATATGAAGGATAACCCAAATGGCTGATGCCTTCTTTTGCCATTTCGGATTGTGAAGTAAGTGCCGGCATCACGCCTTCGAACAGGAAAATAAGTCCCGTTGTAACCCAGTAAATAATGTCATTTTTTTTCATTTTAATTGCATTTTTTATTTGTTAAAATTAGTTTTTCCAGTATTTTAAGCCTCTTCTAAGGCTTTTATATCCAATTTTTTCATTTTGAGCATGGCTTGCATAGCGTTTGGCTTACTAAGTAATTTGCTCAAATTAGTCGGCACTACTTGCCATGATATGCCATACTTATCCTTCAACCAACCACATTGGCTTTCAGCACCACCATCTGCGGTCAATTTATCCCAATAATAATCAATTTCTTCTTGGTTTTTACAGTTGATAACAAATGAAACAGCCTCCGTAAAAGTAAATTTATGCACTGGAGGACTACCCATAATGGTAAAAACTTGACCATTAAGGCTGAATTCAGCATATTTCACCGAGCCTTCCGGAGCAGGTTCGCCCGCTTCGTAACGTGATATGGTATTGACTTCTGAGTTTTTGAATAATGAGGTATAGAGTTTTATGGCATCATCCGCCTGTGCAAGTATATCGCCTGAAAACATCCAACAAGGGATGAATTTTTGAGGATAAGTCCCATCTTTGGCTAACATGACTTGCCACGACAAGCCGAATCGGTCTTGACACCAACCATACCACGCGCTCCACTCATATTTATTCAGTGGCATCATTACCTTTCCACCTTCGGAGAGTCTTGCCCATGTAGCATTGACTTCTTCTTCGCTATCACACATCATAAAAAAAGAGGTTGCAGGAGTGAATTGATACATGGGCCCGCCATTAAGTGCTACAAACTCCTGCCCGCCAAGGTGAAAACTAACCGTTAAAACCTTTCCATCGGGCATCCGCATCGATTTTTGAAGTTTTGAATTATCAAAAACGGTGGTGTAAAAAGTAACAGCCTCCTCAGCATTATCGTTGAACCATAAAAATGGGTTTATTTTCTGCTCTTTCTCCTTTTTGCTTTTTTCAGCATGTTTTTTAAAATTATTCAGAATAGCTTGCCAGCCGCCCTGTTGTAATTCAAGTGAATTTTCACTTTCTGGCTCAAAAACGGTCGTTACTAAGGTAGTTTGACCTTTTTTAGTGAAAGTAGTTTCGGCTTTTCGCCCGTCGCCCATGGTGTAGGCAATGGTTTGGTGCTTATTTACTTTATCATAAATACCCCAAAAATCGAAGCTAAAGCTACCGTCTTTAGCTGCCATAGTGCTGCTGAAACGACCACCCACTTGCAAATCATTGGTGGCTGCAGTAGTATGCCAATCGTCTGATGCGTGGTTCCATTGCATAATGTGCTCGGGGAGTGTCCAGAGTTCCCACACTTTATCTTCAGGAGCATTGATGAGGACTTCTACGGCTATAGAAACTTTATCAGATGCTTCTGCGAGTGCTTTTATTTTTTCCATAGCTAAAGGAAATGTTTTAGTAAAATAAACTTCATAATCTGGATTAATATCCATATTTATATTAAGTATCGTCGCATCTTGGTCTTGTATTAAAGTATACGTTTCCGTCGAGCCCGCCCAACCTTC
>JANPHO010000190.1:0-1799 GCA_031424515.1 Saprospiraceae bacterium | reverse complement strand
GTTTTCTCTTTTGAATTATCAATTAAATTGCGCAAGGCGGGGAACAACTCTTGCATCGGCAAATTAGCATTGCCTTTATTGCCTTTTATATGGAATGGAAAAAAAATCTCTCTTTTAACGACACTCAGCAGGAAGTCTTTATAACTGCGTTCGGCTTTGTCTTTGATTTCTTTGGCGGTGAGCATATTTTGTGATAATAAATTAAATTTCTTCCCCTTCAAGGATACCATCTAATAGATTTTGTAAAACCTTTTGAGCTGTATCTGAGCTTTTTTCAGTATTTATAATCAAACGTTCCGCAATAGAACTCTGTTTGTCTGTTAAAATATGTATAACACGTTTTTTCAAATCAATTGAATCACCGATAATAGATTTAATTTTTCGACCAATAACATACGCTGATATCTCATCAAGTTCCCTATTTTCAAAAAGGTCACTATGATTATCATAAATATCTTCTGAAAAAAAATCAAAATAATTATCTACAATTACAGCTATATCTTGTAAATCTTTTAAGCGATATTCAGGGCGATCATCCCATGCAATGAGTTTTAACAATACAATAGCAGGTAAAGTAGCAATTTGATATATCGAGCCATCATTAAATGTTACCCCCTCAGTACCACGCTCAAAAACTTGCTTCAAGCCATCCAATTTTTTTCCCGAACTTTCAACAAAAGGTAAAAATCAACGGTCGTTCCTTCTGAGCTTAGCAGAGTGTAAGGATTCGTTGTAGAGCTAAACCCTTCATTTTGAATTAATTGTTGCATGATTTCTCGAAAAATAGTGTCTTCTTCTGATGCAATACTCCAATCTACATCTTTGGTAATTCGCATACGTTTTTCAGGTAGAAACCACACGTCACGAGCCCTCGCACCGATGAGGTAAAAAGGAACATCAGCTTCATCAAATACTTTTTTCAATGTTGCAAAAAGTTTAGGCAATTCATCGGACTCGAAATATTCAAAAGAAAAAGTTGACATATTTTTCATAGATTTTTTGGGCAACTTCAATATTTCGAGCATCTCCACTATTAACTAAATCGACATAAGTTAAAATAGGATGAGTGGCAAATTGGTCATTATTTAGATTTGAACTTTGTCCATCAGGAAAATTAATAGGCTCGTTACTTTCATTACGTATTAATCGTATGTCTGTAAAAGGTAAATAGACATGGATATTACCATTTAGGTTAGGTTTAAAGCGATATTGTTGCATGAGTTGCGCTTTGGATTCTGTTGAATAAAGCGTAAAAATAGTAGGTCTAATATAATTAGTTTGCAAATCTGCTGCTGCTTCACCTCCCCAACAAGCATTATTACTGAGGGGTATTGTTTTCCAATTGCGTTCTGCTTCAATATTCAGGAAGCTGAATTTTTCAAAAAGCATTTTTGGTTTTATACTTGTCTCGTAAGTGTCCCCCCATTTTTCAAAAAGCATTTTTTCATTTGTTAAAACCTTTTTTTTATCTGTCAGTTGTTTTATAAAACCTTGTTGCTTAAGGCTTTCGTTTGTTTTTGCAATGGTATCAATGCTAACACCTACAATATCAGCAATATCTCGATAAGGTAGATTAATCAATGCCCCATTTTTAAGGTACTCAAAAACAAGGCGCATACCCGTTTTAGCAAAAGCTCTATCTTTTAAAACTTTATAGTTTGCTTCTCTTTTTTTACCGTCAATGGCTATCATAATATTAGGAGGGTAAGAAATAAAGGCATTACCTGCTGTATCAAGGTAGTTAATACCTTCTTCTTTGAGTTTATTTTTGATATTATCAGATAACACATTAGCTACCA
>JANPHO010000189.1:0-10547 GCA_031424515.1 Saprospiraceae bacterium | reverse complement strand
TAAAATTGTCAACACGTAGATTGGTTAAATTCGTAAATTCGTAAAATTCGTGGTAACATACACGTAATTGTGGCACAAATAAAAGCTTCAAAATATTATGTACGATTTTTAAATAGTTTTCTACAAATCTTGGTTACACCCCTTGTGATAAGGGAACAGTTTAGGATTCGGGTGAAAAAATTAGATTTAGAAAAGTTGAAAAAAGAAGGCATTGTGCGTGAAAGTGTAGCCTTTCTGAAGGGGTTGCGGTAAAATTCTATCACATTTTTTAAATTAGCATGATGGATTAAGATATTAAAATAAAACCGATAACAATTTCTCCCTAATTCACTACTTTAAGTATCGTTCAGGGAAATATCAAACTCCCCTGAACGTTTTCACCCTTTTTTTAATACTCACCACCAATTTTTCGCAAAGCGACTGAGGGGTCGTCAAACAACGGCAAACTGTCGGGTGCTTTGGGCAAATTTTTATCCGTCAAGGCTTCCATGAATTTTACAATATAGTGTACTTCTTTGGCAGACAAATTCAATTTGTCGAAAGGCAAAGTTTGATTTGGGACATCAAAACCCAAGCCTGTGCCACCACCTTTGTTGTAAAAGTCAACTACTTCTTCTAAGGTTTTATACCTACCATTGTGCATATAAGGTCTAGTCAAAGTAGCATTGCGAACAGTTATGGTTTTGAAAGCATTTCGGTATTTTTCAGCAGGAACGAACGCATATTTACCCAAATCAGTATCCAATTGATTTTTAACATTTGGAACACCAATGACTTCAAATTCCGTATCCAAATACTGAGGGGGTACTGTGCCATTGAAAACGGGGGCAAAATGGCAGGTGCCACACTTCGCTTTACCCATGAAAAGGTTGAAACCTTTTTTTACTGCATTGTCAATTCTATCCGTTTCACCGCGCATATATTTGTCAAAATCGCTATCAAATGCGGGTAAGCTGCGAAGATACGCACCCATCGCTTTTTCAATATTACTCACCGATACTGCGTCATATTGATTTAAAAATGCTTTCTTAAACAAAGCTATATATTCTGAACTTCCAGAAATGCGTGCGGGTAAGTCTGCAAGCTGATTCCCCATTTCACGAGGATTGGCGGTTACATGTCCCATCTGTTCTTCAACACTTCGAGAGTGACCATCCCAAAATTGGCTTGTCGATAAGGCTGCATACATGAGTGAAGGCGCATTACGGTCTATTGCTTTACCATTTAAATCAAGGCTTTGGGACAGCGATTCGGTAAAGGCTTTATCGGGTTTGTGACAAGATGCACAAGCCCGTTTGCCGTTGATACTCAAAATCGGGTCAAAAAACAAGAGTTTCCCTAATAAAATTCGATTAGAATCTTCTTCAAAATCTCTTTGTTTACGGCTTGAATAATACCGAGGATTGAGCAATTTTTTATCAAAAATAGATATTGCTTCGTCATTCCACGGACGCATCAATCCATCAGTCAGCTTATAAAACTCAATACCCAGTGTTTTCTGCATTTTGACAGTGCTTTGATACAATGGATTTAAATATTTTTTATAAAATAAAAGCCTATCAAATGTGTTAAAATCTTGATTTTCAATAAGATAGGTTTTCCCAGAACGTAATAGATTTTCTACCGTATTTTCGAGTGAAATATCTTTTTTTTCTACATTTTTTAAATAAAAACCAATATTCTTGTCAAGTGCCGTCCACGTCACAAGTACTTCAGGGATGGAATGAAATGCAACAGGCGAGTCGAAACCTGTGAGAGAAAGGGTAAAAAGTTGCGTTAATTCAGTGCGAAACGCCTCAAACACTTCACGGTCGCTGAGGTTTTGGTCTGTCATTTGAGCTGTCCACCGTTTGGCATATAATTGCAAATCGGCGGTTAATTGCTTGAGTTTGGGCAGGTCTTTTTCAATATCACTTCCAAAAACGATGGCCTCAATGGGCTGAAAGCCAAGTGGTTCGATTTCCTTATAACCCACTAAGTCAACTTTTGTTAAAGGCGGACCGTTAAAATTTTTCTCATTTTCAGGTTCTAAATAGCCAATAAGCCACGCTACTTTTTTATAAGATAAGCGTGTTTGTCTAAAAACCGTTTTTATGTCTTTATCACTAAGAGGGTATTTTTCTATTGCGTTTCTAAGGTTTTTAATACTATTTTCAAATAAAACCATATCGTTTAGATAGGCTTTTTGTATCATATCAGTTGGTGACTGAGGGGATTGAAAGGCATTGAAGCCTATAATGCTGATAAGAAGCACTAATAGTGTGTAATGTTTTTTCATGTCTTGAAATTTAATTTTCTTTAAGCCCTTCTCTGAGCCATGTTTCAATTTGACGAATTCTGCACTCTGGTATTTTATTTTGACCAAGCGGCATTGGTAAACCTTTTTCATGACGAATAGCATGTAAAATTCGGAGAGAGTCAAGGCTAAACCACAGTTTTAGATTATCAAAACCTTGAAAATTGAAGCCTTTCGACATTGTAGTATTGCCGTGACATTTGATGCAGTAATTATCAAATATTCCTTTAACGACACTCATATACGTCACATTTTTTAAACTGCAAGAATCACTTTTTACGACCGAATTATCAACTATTTTAATGGGTAATGGTTCGTGTTGACAAGCCCAGAACCCCCTCAGTATTAAGAGGTAAAACAGTATTTTTGCGCCGTTTTTCATGTCTAATTTAAGGAAGATTTAGGGTAAGATTTTTTTTCTAAAATTTCACCCTAAATCCGTTAATGATTTCCTTTTTATTCCTTCACAATTTTCACAACTGCTCCTTTGATAGTTTGCAAGAAGTAGATGCCTGATTTCAAATCGCTGACATTGATGCTGTTGGCATTACGAGCGATACGGATTTGCTGACCGCTGATATTGTAAAGCGATACATCCGTTGTTTTATTGAAATTGATAACATCTTGAGCAGGGTTGGGGTATACTGAAAAATCATCAGTAATTTTCAACTCTTTGGTTGGTGATGCCAACGAAAATCCAGTAATAGCCACTGTCATATCATTGTTGAAAGGCGGAATATTGATACTGGAAGATGGCAATATTGCATTTTCGTAAGGATGTTGGCTGTTGATAAATATTGTTTTACCATCAGGTGTACTAACACTTCCAGTCAATTCTCCTCCAGATGCACCAGCTACAAATGGACGCAAATCATTGAATGTAGGGTTTTGGATGCTTAAATCAAGGAAATAAGCTTCGCAAATAAATTGACCATTACCGCCAGAGCGTTTTTGTGTATTCCCATTTATATCTTCAACCACAATCAAATAAGTCTTACCATCTTGCTCGTGAATTGACAGGCCATCGGGATTTGAAAAAGTGAATTTTGATCCCACACCTCCTTCGACAAATACCCTCATGATATTGGTTGTGGTATCAAATTCTAGGACACGGCCATAAAAATCTGTAAAAATTGAATCTTTGACAGCACCGCCTAAGGTATCAAGGCGTTGGAAGTGCAAAGAGGGAACACCTCCTAAGGCAATTGCCGGTTTATAATTCGCCGCATCTGTTCCAGTTTCTGAAATGTATAATTTACCTCCTTTATTAACAACCCATTCAAGCCGTGTAAATGCCGTAGCTCCTTTACGGAACGCTACTGTATTGCAGTTATAAAGAGAATCCCAATCACGTGGAATATCCAGCCAAGTACCACTTTTACCGTCAGCACTTTGTTTGTATGCTTGTAATTGCCCATACTCATACCTGTTAGCAGTGTCTGCAACAAATCGCATAAATGGAGACAAAGTACCATTATCTGTACCTAAATAGATGATTTTGCCGTTCGGTGTTGCCCAACCACCTTCATATGAAGAGCGACCCATTGCATAACTTTTGTACAAAGCTTTGGCATTAAGTGCATCAACAGCAGTCATCCAGCCATAATTTTGGAAAGCCTTGATGGTACGACCTTTATAGGGGCCAGAAGGAATAACGACATCAGATGTATCGTTAAAAACAGTTGTAATACCGACATTTGAGGTAGGTGAAGTTTCTTCGGCAGTCATAAACATACCTGGCACTGGCAATGTTACGCCTCCACAGTTGGTATAAGTACCCCGAACAGGTTTGAAGTCAACATTCCAAAATTTTTGACCTTTGTACGTACCAACACTCCATCGACCAGTTGATGCATTTTTGTTAACACGAAAAACGGTCATGCCACCGCCATCACCCAAAATAGGGTCTTTAACACCCGGGTATCCTTCTCGCATTTCATGATTCACAATAAGTATGCAAGAATCATTACCCGTACCCAGAGGAACTAAGCCTGTGAAGTCATGCCAAGTTTTTGCAATAGCCAATTGTGAACCATTCCATACGGCGTCACGATTGCCTTCAAATAAAACATCCATCTTCAAACTGGATGAAACACGGATTTCCCTCGCACGGTAGTTGGTATCCAATGGGGGAAAGAGATTTTGAGCAATAACGAAGCTCGTAGTAAAAGCAAAAAGGAGAGTAAAAAGTGATTTCATAAAACTGTTGAATTTTAATTTTACATGAAAAAAATATTTCATCCGTAAAAATCTTCAACAGATATTAAATTACCGTAAATCTTATTTTAAGTTTACATCAACAAATTATTAAATTTCCAGTTATTTTGAAAATTTAATATTTGCTTAATAATTACTTAACATTATTTTTTTAAGCATTTTACCCCCTCATTAAAAAGCCCCATTTTGATGGTTTGATATCAAAATGGGGCGAAATACTGAGGGGGTATTTCTTTTCTACATTTTCACAACCCGCAGTACTTTTGAATTGCCATTAGCATTTACACGGATGAAATAAATGCCTGCTGCTTGTAGATTAAACGTTTGACGGAATTGGCCTACTGTCAAATCTACAGGTTGAGTGCTTTCAATCAAACGTCCACTTAAATCGAAAACGCTCATTTGGATTGTGGTTGCTTCTTTTAAATCCAATAGAACGTTTGTTTCACCATTCGTGGGATTTGGGTAAGCCGTTGCTTTGATTTTATCGCTCAATTCAACAATTGATGTTTGACGCTGACCCAAATACTCCCGACGAGCAATGCCCAGTGCTTGGCTGCGGTTGAAACGGTCGCTTTTGCCTGATAAGTCTCTTTGTGGAATGGCATTGGTGGCATTTGGTTGTTGAATAGAGATAAACATGTACCGATAGTCGGGTGTAAATGTCATACCCGTTGGCTCTGAGCCACTTGGCGTTACCATGAAAAGTTCAACCTTTGGATTGGCTTGTGTGTGGTTCGGGCGAACAACCCAAACATGGTCACGACCGCCATCTTGCAAGACCCACAAGTTGCCTCTATCGTCAAATGTCAAGTTATCATTGCCCACACTCCAATCTTCGTCTATTTCTCTACCGCCAACATTCATGCGGTAATTGGTTGAACTGCCCCCGACGAATGTTTCAAACTCTGTGGCTGTTGTGCCATTGTCTTTAAAGCGGTAAACACGGTTGAACGGATTGGCTTTGACGGCAAAATAAATTTTGCCGTCAAGTGGGCTAATCTCAACGTCTTCAATACCATTGAAAAGTGTTCCACCTAATTCAATTGCCTTTGCTTTTACATTATTGCGCTCTGCAATCGTTGTATTGGGTACTTCAACCCATGTGGCAGTGCTGCCCACAGGCTCACCTTCAGCGTTAAAATTTCTATAAACACGGATGTTTGTATCGGCTGTAACCGAAGTCAATTTCAAAACATACAATTTACCGCTTGATAAATTCTCTGCAACGTCGGCAACGAATTTATAAACGCAACCAAAACCGTCATCTTCACCTTGATAAACAGTTTTGCGATCCGAAGCGACCACAACATTTTCGTGGCTCATGCGACCCATTGCCCAGAGCTTTTGATTCCGTACAACCGTTTTGGTCGCAGGATTGATTTCAACGTTCCAACCAATGTCAAAATAGCCGTCTGCATTGACATCATTTGTCGTCATTTGTTCTTCACAAGTGATAACTGTTCCCCAAGGTGTTACTGTACCTGAACAGTTTGAGGCTGTGCCAGATACGGATGCAAAATTTACAGGTTTGATAGAATCCACTTTCCAAAGACCGTCTGCATTGTCAAAACGGATATTGCTAACACCTACGCCGCCTGGGTTGGTTTCGTAGTTGATGCTCAAATACCCTTGACGGCTGTTGTTACTGAGGGGTACGTAACCCGTAAAGTCAAAATTGGTAGAAACATTGCCTGCTGCACCGATATAAGGGTCGCCACTGGACACAACGAATTGGAAACCATGTGATTGTGGTATGTTAATGGTGTCCAATTGTGGTGTGGCAATGACTGACGTAAAACAACCAATGTGTTTGTCATTGGCATCGCGGCAACCTAAGTTGGCAGGATTTTTAGACGTGCGATTGGTCAGCCTTGCATCAAACACAATGTCTTGACCAGCGCGCGCATTTTGGTGAACCTCAACAGCTATCACGTTTTGACCGACTTGCAAAACAGATTTAGGCAAATCGTAAACGAAATACAATAATTCATCGGGATTGCCCACTTCTCTTGTAGCCAGCGTAGAGTCTACGATTGCACCAGTTGGCATATTCACGCGGGTGACTTCTGTGCCATTGATATAAACCACTGCACCGTCGTCTGCCCGCAAAGCCAATTGAATGGTATCTGATAACTCTGTCAATGCTTTGACTTCAAATCTTTTGCGGAAATAAGTCGTTACGTTTTTGAGTGCCGCATTTGTACCAAAAGAAACTGTTTGACCAATTACTCTGCCACCATATCCCAAAGCACCTATGCCAAAAGCCCAAGTTGAATCGTTGTAAACACGGGCTTTCCAATCACCGACGGGTGCACCACCTTTGTCGTAGTAATTCCATGAAGCTGCTGTCTTTATCGGATAAGGTGCTACAGGATTTAATTCAATAGCTCTTGGTGTGGTGTCAGACGATAAATACTCAATCACCAATTGCGCACAATTCACGGTGCTTTTGTCATACGATTCCGCTTCGCGTAAGCCTCTGCCTGTGATAAAAAACGCCATGGCATTGCCTTTTTGCCAGCCAGTGCGCGCAGCTAATTTGTTGACCAAAGGCGCAATGTTTGTTGTCCGTTGGTCTGCACCAGCTTGACCCACAGTTGCCCAAGACCCTACAGGAATATTCCACGCGATAGAATCGAATAAACGGGGACGGCTTGTGATATTAAAGTTGATATTCGGGTCGAAAGTCAGAGGATTGTCCGAATCTTGTGCAAAGATTTGCAGATTCGTCGGATCCGTATTTTTATTCGTCGCATCAACGGTAAATTGAATGTAAGCATTGGTGACGACAGCATTTTTAGGCAAATCAATAGCTGTAAAACGCATCCCGCAGATTTGTGGGTCAACATTACCTGCTGATTCTGCACCGAGTTCCAAGTCAGAACTACCCGCATCCAATGTTCCGGGGGTTTTGATAGAGCCGGGCAACCATTCTTCCATGTCGTCATTGACTGCTGCAATACGTTTTGAGATAACGGCAGTTGGAATATACTCAACAATTAATTGCGCACAATTGACCGTGCTTTTATCATACGATTCTGCTTCCCGCAAACCTTTTCCTGTGATAAAAAATGCCATCGCATTGCCTGATGCCCAACCGTTGCGGTTGACTAATTTCTGAACCAAAGTTGCAATATTTGTTGAACGTTGGTCTGCACCCGCTTGTCCGACAGTTGCCCAAGACCCTACGGGAATATTCCAAGCAATAGAATCAGACAAACGCGGACGGCTTGTGATATTGAAGTTGATATTCGGGTCAAAAGTCACGGGGTTGTCCGCATCTTGTGCAAAGATTTGAAGGTTCGTTGGGTCAGTGTTTTTATTCGTTGCGTCAACAGTAAACTGAATGTAGGCATTGACGATGCGCGAGTTCTTGGGAATCGCTAAATCGGTGAAACGCATCCCGCAGATTTGTGGGTCAACGTTACCTGCTGATTCTGCGCCCAATTCCAAGTCAGAACTGCCTGCGTCCAAAGTTCCAGGGGTTTTGATAGAGCCAGGCAACCATTCTTCCATATCGTCATTGACTGCTCCAATACGTTTGGTCAATACCGTCGGCACGATGTACTCGATGACCAATTGCGGGCAAGCTGTTGTACTTTTGTCATACGAATCTGCTTCACGCAAACCAGAGCCTCTGATAAAAAATGCCATAGCATTGCCAGTAGCCCAGCCTGAGCGGTTCACTAATTGTTGTACCAACCTTGCAATATTGCTTGAAGTTTGGTCTGTGCCCGATTGACCGACCGTTGTCCAAGACCCTGCGGCAATATTCCAAGCCACAGAATCCGTTAAACGCGGGCGGCTCGAAATGTTGAAATTTACTGAGGGGTCAAAAGTCAACGGATTATCCGCAGATTGAGCGAAGATTAAGAGATTGCAAGGGTCTGTGTTTTTATTTGTCGCATCTACCGTGAATTTAAGATACGCATTTGTAATCAGCGCACCTTTTGGAATGGTGATGTTGGTAAATCTCAAACCAACCAACTGCGGGTCAATATTGCCCGCCGTTTCGTTGCCGAGCTCCATGTCTGAACTACCTGCGTCCATCGAGCCGACTGTCTTGGTTTGGCTTGGACCTGGCAAATATTCCTCCAAATCATCATTATTGGCATTGATTCGGACGGATAAAGTCTGCTGTGCTTGGCTTACATAGGCGAGTAAGCAGCACAAAATTAAGGAGTAAAATGCTTTCATTGCTATTGTTTTAAGTTTTAATTCATTTTAAAACGTGCGAATAAAAACACTGAATGTTACCTTAATTTTAAGTTTAGATTATCTTAATATTAAATTTATTTTCTACTGAATTCCTTTCTTAAAATAATTACCCCGCTTGCGTTGCTGATATGTTTCAATGGGCTGTTTGGGATTTGTTTATAAAATTAGCTGGGTAAGTGTTGAAGATACTGCTTGGCTAAAGTCTTTCACAAACAATGTTTTTTATTGGAAGAACTTGAGCGCGATGAGGTGTTGTATCAATTTATAGTGGCTGGAACGAATAAGCCTTTAAACTTTACATTAAATTAAGGCGTAATTAGTAGTAGCTTAACATTAAAACTATTCTTTTGTAGATTGAAAATTGACCGAACAACCATCATTTACGCCTTTATTCATCCAGTCGATTTTAGAATTTTTAAATTTATAATAAAGCTATGAAAATAATTTTACGACAGTGTGTGTGCACGCTGCTGTTAAGCCTGTGTTATGCTTTCAGCGCACTTGCACAAAATGCTATTGCCATATCTGGCAAGGTATCCTCCGATAAAGGAGAGGCTATTCCTGGGGCATCTATTTTCGTTAAAGGTACGACTAAGGGCGTTATCTCAGACGACAACGGTGCTTTCAAAATCGAGAATTTAACGGATAAATCGAGGCTCATTTTCTCGGCGGTTGGATTTTCAACCCAAGAAATGGAACTCGACAAGCAAAACTTTCTGGATATTATTTTAAAAGAAAACGCTGAGGCTCTCAATGAAGTCGTCGTGACCGCATTAGGTATCAAACGCGAAGAAAAATCTCTCGGCTTCGCTGCCCAAACTGTCAATGCGAATGCTGTTGTAGATGCTAAATCCAATAACTGGGTTAATACACTTTCGGGTAAAGTAGCGGGTTTAAACATTCAAGGTGTTGGCGGTGGTCCCATGGGTTCGTCACGGATTACACTGAGGGGGGAGTCTTCACTGAATTTGGATAATAACCAAGCACTCATTATAGTAGATGGTGTGCCGATTAGCAGTAAAATAACGGGAACAGGCTATTCATCGCATCTTTCAGCGGATAGCCCCGTGGATTACGGCTCAACGGTTTCGGATTTAAATCCAGATGATATTGAAAAAGTAACCGTTTTGAAAGGACCTGGTGCAACAGCACTATACGGTAGTCGTGCAGCAGGTGGTGCGCTTGTCATCACCACCAAATCAGGTGCGAGAAAGGATAAAGGCATTGGTATTACTTTTAACTCTAATTTTAATATTGAACAAGTCAATCGTTGGCCTGATTATCAATTGGAATATGGCGAAGGGCGTACCGATGTTTATTATTCCTATTTAAATAGTGCTGACGGCATCAATACAAGTACCACTGCTGCGGCAGGTCGTGCATGGGGTCCTAAATTTAATGGGCAATCTTTTTATCAATATAATCCAAACGCACCAGATGGCAAACCTACTGAAAAAACGCCTTGGGTAGCTTATGATGATTACATTTCTGGCTATTTTCAAACGGGGACAACGTTTTCAAATAGCCTTTCATTTGAAGGCGGAACGGATAAAGGGTCAGCTCGCTTTTCAGTAACACACATGAAAAATGAGTGGATTATACCCAATACAGGTTTTGAACGCCTTAACGCGGCTCTATCTGTAAATCAACAAATATCCAATAAATTAAAGATTACGGGTAAAGCCAATTACACCAATAAAAAAAGTAACAACTTACCTGCGGCTGGTTACAATAACCAATCACTCATGTATTTTTTGATTATTGGGCCCGCACCTAATGTCAGACCTGAATGGTACAAACCTTATTGGCAACC
>JANPHO010000188.1:0-5400 GCA_031424515.1 Saprospiraceae bacterium | reverse complement strand
GACCCCGGTTTTTCGAAAGATTTTCATTAACCATTTCAACTCTGAGAATTTTACACACCCTTACCTAACCCGTAAGCAAGTGGATGTGATTGTTCGCTACAGCCTAAACCATGGAAACTTTAAAACCATCGAAGACTTAAGAAAAACTGGCGTACTCACAGATTTAAACTTAGAAAAACTTAAACCATATATAGTTTTTGATTGAAATACACTATTCAAATAGAACTAATACTCAAACAACATGAACAAAAAGCTACAAACAAGTGCCTAATATCAATGAGGTTTAGCAAAAAAGTAGATAAAATCTATTGAAGACCTTATAAATGAAAGCACTATTGTATAACTAAAATTAAAAAAATGAAAAAGTATTGGATAATATTTTTATGTTCACTAAGTCTTTTAACTTCGGCTTTTGTATATAATCGAAGTAAAAAAGATGCCGATAGGCAGAATTTAGTTGCTCTGGACTCTTTTATCAGAGATAGTGATAATGTAAAATCAACCCAAGATGGTAAGGCTAAAAGGCCACGTGTTCTTAGAAAACTTTACACTAAAGATTTAATAGATTCAATGAGACTTCCAGCAGTGGAGTCGAAATTTATTAAAGCTTTACAGAATCAAGTGGCTTTCCTTCGTAATTTTGAAAGCGAAACTTACGGAAATTTAAAAATTGAAGCAGATCAACTTGAAGATGTACTTGATATATTTCGTACTGCAAAAACTCATGAACAACTTGCTACTGCATTAGATGCCTACCAAATCTGTGGCGACGGAAAAGGAAACGTTCAATTTACAGGTTATTACTCTCCAGTTATTTCTGCCAGCAGAAAAAGAGATGATACATATGATTTTCCAATTTATTTAGCACCCTCTACAGAAGCTTTGAAATATAAAGATTCTGATAAAGAAAACTTAAAAGTCGCTTTTGTCCGTAATACAGAGGACATAAGAGCCATGCGTACTGAGGGGGTAGCTTATTTGAAGTTTTCGGATGATGATCGTGTCTTAGTATCTTTTGATGGCGACTTTCACAGTGTAGAATCAGAGCGAGAAGAAGCAAGTCATGATTTGACGGAGACAAAACCTAAAAAAGTATTGACTACTTACACCGTTTTTACTCAACGGGAGAAACCAAAACCCGTAGGAGCAGCTAAAGTGCCTCTCACAACGGATTTAACGGTGGCAGTCGACAATAACTATATTCCACTCGGAAGTGTCCTCTTAGCTCAAATTCCTATTCTCGATGATAAAGGAAATTTAATTCGTCAGGAGTACAGATTTGTTTTAGCCCAAGATACGGGCGGTAAAATAAAAGGAGCAGCTCACGTGGACCTTTATATGGGTGAAGGACAAACGGGTAAAGACCGTATTCAGCACATGAATAAGTATGGAAAATTATGGTTGTTGCTTCCAAAGGAAAAAGAAGAAAAGAAAATATTAGCTCAAAATTTATAAATCAATTTCAGCATTTGATAAAATAAATACATTCATAAAATGGCAGCTTCTCAAAGAGGCTGCCATTCTTTTTTTGTTAAAGGGCAAAGTAAAAGGGGTTGAACTATTTCTTTCGAGCCATCATCAAGCCATCTCTTATTGGTAAAAGAATATTTTCAACTCGCTCATCAGCGTGAATTTTTTTATTAAAATCATCAATTATTCGAGAATCTAAATCCTTTTTGTCGTCTGCCACTTTACCACTCCAAAGGATATTGTCGGCAATAATCAAGCCGCCTGACCTAACTTTATCAATGGCTAAATCATAATACGAAGGATAATCCCGCTTGCCTGCATCAATAAAAACTAAGTCAAAAACCTCATTAATGGTCGGCATTATTTCAAGCGCATTACCGATAATTAGTTTGATTTTGTCTTGAAAATTCCCCTTTTCAATATATTCTTGAATTAAATATTCCAACTCGTCATTGGCTTCAAGCGCATACAAGATACCTTCTTCTGCCAGTCCTTCTGCTAAGCAAAGCGCTGAATATCCCGTAAAAGTACCAATTTCTAAAACTCTCTTGGGCTGCATCAAATGGCTTATCAGACTTAAAAAGCGCCCTTGTAAATGACCCGATAGCATACGCGGCGCCATCGTTTTCAGGTGTGTATCACGGATTAGGGATTGTAAAAGGTCGCTGTCTCGTGCAGTATGGGACTCAGCATAATCGCTGATTTTTTTTGGTAAAAAATCCATTTAATTGTAGTTTTATTTCTTTTTCATTCCTTACATGATTGCAAAATAGGAAGTATTCCATTCTGTCTCTACGCTGCGTTCAGTAGTGGCTTTTAAACGAATGTTGATGCGTAAATTATAGCGGCTCCCATCAATAAGAAAGGGGCGAACATCCACATTATTTGGTACAAGGTCTAATCTATCACCTGTATTAAGCGGTATTTCATCTCTAAAAAACACAATTTGAGGCGTCAGCTTAGGTCGCGAAGGGTCAGAAATCCAAACCTCTACTTTATCAATGATTATAAAATCGGCACCACCAAATAAAGCTCTGAGGCTCATAGAACGGGGTTCAATACGGGTAATTTGGCTTGCCGACACCGCACCATTGGCTTTGAAAAAAACAGCAGTATCTGAAGCAATATCTTTGAATTCAAAATTGTGAGAGCTGAAATAGTCCAAACCAATAGGTAAAGTGAATTGCCTTCGGTACAACATTTCGAAGCCTAATTCCTTTTTTCGGCAACTACCAATAGATAAGAGCGTTATGAAAATGATTGAATACTTTATAAGCATATTTATATTTTTTTAATGTTATGTGCAGATTCTAAAAAGTAAGATTTAGGTAGTTTTAAAGCTTCATCCCTGTTATTATTACGCCAAAATTCAATTCTACATGTTTTGTTTTCTATCTGAATGAGTGCTTATCCCTATCTTTTTTTGAGTACCTTTCAAACTAACTTTACATAGAGTTCGAACCCTATATTAAAACCATTGATTTGTTTTTTATATTGTTTTGCATAAACGAATTAATAAATTTCATTTGTGATTGGTCTAAAAAACAAAACCACTTACTTATCTCCGATAAATTCTCTATCACATACCAGCATTTCACCAATAAATCGAAGTATTTAAAGTAAATTAGTGTCGCAAAATCTTGAAAATCAACACTTAATACTACAATATGGATAAAAAATTGTGTGGAAATATTATTTCAAAGTTGTAAAAATACAAAACGGTTAAATAAAGATGAAATTTGTTGCTCTTTATCACATTCGTTATCTTTGCGCTCGTTTATTATCGGTGGTATTCCGATTCTCGGAATACCACCGATATAAGAAACACGATTATAACATTTAAGAAGTCAATTATGTCAAAACCATCTATCCCGCAAGGGACACGCGATTTTACACCCGAACAGGTCGCTAAACGCACATATATTTTTGATACTATTAAAAAAGTATTCATGAAGTACGGTTTTCAACCTATTGAAACGCCGACAATGGAAAACCTGAGTACACTAACGGGTAAATACGGTGAAGAAGGCGATAAACTCCTTTTCAAGGTATTGAATAATGGAGATTATCTTTCAAAAGTGACCACCTTAGTATATGACGAAAAAAACTCCAGTAAAATGATTTCTCAAATATGTGATAGAGGTTTGAGATATGATTTGACTGTTCCGTTCGCTCGCTTTGTGGTAATGCACCAAAATGAAATTACTTTCCCCTTTAAAAGATACCAAATCCAACCCGTTTGGCGCGCCGACCGCCCACAAAGAGGTCGTTACAGGGAGTTTTATCAATGTGATGCCGATGTGGTAGGCTCTAACTCGCTGGTGTATGAAGCTGAATTGGCTCAGATTTATGATGAAGTTTTTGAAAAATTAGGGCTGAATGTGGTTATCAAAATCAATAACCGTAAAATCCTTTTCGGCATGGCGGAAGCAGCAGGCATTCCCGAAAAATTCATGGATATGACCGTTGCGATTGACAAATTAGATAAAATCGGTTGGGAAGGTGTTGAAAAGGAGTTACAATCAAGAGAAGTTCCAGATTCCGCTATCCAAATGATTGCCCAATTATTAAAAGTGACGAATTTAAGTGATTTAGAAAAATTCGGCGATAAAAGCCCTTCATTACTGAGGGGTATTGAGGAGTTACGCACCTTTCATCAATATTTTGATTTAAAACAAAATAAGAATGAGGTCAAATTCGACATCACCTTAGCGCGAGGTTTGAATTATTACACGGGCTGCATTTTTGAAGTGGCGGCTAAAGATGTAAAAATGGGTAGTATCGGCGGCGGCGGTCGTTATGACGATTTGACGGGTGTATTTGGGCTCAAAAATGTGTCAGGTGTGGGTATCAGTTTTGGGGCAGATAGGATTTATGATTGCTTAGAAGATTTGGGTCTATTTCCTGAAGAGGCACAACAAAGTCTTCAAGTGCTATTTGTGGCAATGGATGAAGCGAGTCATTTGTACTCTTTTAAAGCCCTTACGCAAGTGCGTGAAGCGGGAATTAATGCCGATATTTATCCCGAACCTGCTAAAATTAAGAAGCAATTGGACTACGCCGACAAACGCAAAGTGCCGTATGTTGTCATTATTGGCTCAGAGGAAACTCAAACGGGACTATTAGCGTTTAAGAATATGGTATCAGGAGAGCAACAAAAGCTGAGTTTAGATGAAATTATTGAGGTTTTAAAAGGTATTTAGACGCATTAACCCCATTTATAATAGCTAAAAGCATATACAAAGCATGAGTCATTTAGTTAGAAACATCAACATAGAGGTACTTTCGAATAATTGGTACACGCTCAATAAAGTTACTTTTGAGTATCTTAAAAAAGATGGGACGTGGCAAATTCAATACCGAGAGGCTTATGATAGGGGCAATGGAGCGGCTATTTTACTCTATAATCCTGAAAGCAAAACCGTTATTTTGACCCGTCAATTCCGAATGCCAAGTTATATCAATGGCAACGAATCGGGGATGCTCATTGAAGCCTGCGCGGGGCTTTTGGATGAACATGACCCCGAAGAATGTATCCGCCGTGAAACAGAAGAGGAAACGGGCTACAAAGTACGCGATGTTAAAAAAGTATTTGAAGCCTATATGTCGCCTGGTTCAGTGACTGAAATTGTCTATCATTTCGTTGCAGAATACTCAAAAGATATGAAAATTACTGAGGGGGGAGGTTTAGAGCACGAACAAGAGGACATAGAAGTACTTGAAATACCGTTTGAAAAAGCTTATTCGATGATAGAAACGGGCGAAATACGCGATGGTAAAACTATTTTGCTTTTACAGTATGCTAAAATTAACAATTTAGTATAAAATAGTGTTATTAATGCGGCAATAACCGTAACAGAATAGTAATTTTGAAGTCTAATGCAATAACAAGTAGTTGGGCTAAAATAACCGATATTTTCAAACGCCTGC
>JANPHO010000187.1:0-2186 GCA_031424515.1 Saprospiraceae bacterium | reverse complement strand
TGAATTTTAAACCAATTTTAATATAATTCACACTACTCTCAACTGACTCTCTAACAACACATTATGAAAAAGACTTTAAAAGTTCTGGGCATCATCGCCATTGCCCTTGTAGCAGGTTTGTTTTCCTTAAAATTATACCTCAGCGAAAAAGAACCGCAAGGCATTGCCAGCCCTGAAACGGGGGAAATGATTCAATCAATCTATAAAAACCTCAATAAACCTGCTTGGGATAGGACTCAATGGGTGAAATGGACTTTTAATAAAAACCATTACACTTGGGATAAAAATCAAAATAAAGTTAAGGTCTTTTGGGAAGACTTCGAAGTTATCGTTGATTTGAACACCCAACAAGGTTCTGTTAAAAAAGCTGGGACGACTCTCTCTGGTAAAGATGCCGATAAGGCAGTCAAAACTGCTTATTCCCGCTTTTGCAATGATAGCTTTTGGCTGACTGCTCCTTATAAATTGACGGATCCGGGCACTACGCCCACATTGGTCACGCTGCCCGATGGCAGAAAAGGTTTGAAAATTAGCTATGGCTCAGGAGGCGTTACCCCGGGCGACAGTTATGTATGGATTGTGAATGAAAAAGGTGTCCCTACTTCATTCAAAATGTGGGTATCTATCTTGCCCATTGGCGGTTTGGAAGGCACGTGGGACGATTGGCAGGAATTGGCTACTGGAGCAAAATTAGCTACAAAGCATGTCATCGGAGGAAAGTACAATTCTTTAGCCACCGATGTGAGTGGCGGAATGGGTGCGGCTTTTTAAAATTTTGTGAACCGCAAAATGTAAAATTTAAAATGTAAAAGGGTGAATATGCCATAAAAGGCTATTTCACCAAGCCAATCAACGTCCTGAAATCATCAAATTTGGCATCATCGGTTTTCATTTCAAGGACATCGATGAGTTGGTCGCCGTAGATTTCTTCCAATTCTTTTGAAGTCAAATTGGTTCGAATTTCAATTCTACCTTCCTTTATTTGAGCCAGTCGCCATTCAAAGGTTTTCTGCATCCTATCCCAGATATCGGCATTCATTTTAAAGGCATCAATATCAGGTAACAAAGGTTTTATCTCATTGAAAGCCAATGTATTACGCGATAACATTCGGGCATTTTCGATGATAAAATAAGCGGTATGCGCCCAGTTTTTCTCTTCCGTTAAAAGGCGGCTATACATCACTAATTGGAGGTCTTCGGCATTTTTTATGAGGCGTTCACGATAACTATGTCCGCTCCATTTGAGGTCTAAAATGCAGAATTCATCGGACGCTCCTATTGGTGAAGAACGGCGGAGCACAATGTCCGCTTTGCCTTTAACGGGGATATTGCTGAATTGCCCTTTAAGCTCCTGTTCAGTCCCTTCCACTGCCCATTTATTCTGTCGAATCAGGTTAATTAAAGTCCAAATGGCATATTTTATTTGCCTTATCAGTTGTACCCGCTCGGGTTCGTAGCCGTACATCATAAGGGTCGCGGCTTCGCGTTGAAAAAGGCGGCGGCTGTGCGAATCCACCCATTCATCCACGTGTTGGCGATTCCAAAGAGTGAAATCTTCTTTTAAAACCAACTCAAAAAAGCGGTGTGAAAGATTGCCTTTTAAGGTATTTTCCTTGACAATACTCAAAATATGCGATTTATTCAGCTTGGCTTTATGCTTAAAAACCCATTGATAAGGATAATAAAACAGCGATTCAAGGCTCGTCAAAGTCTCTTGATTTCGCTTGGTCAACTGCCTTGAATACAACTCAATAAAAGGCTGCGTTTTACCCAATTGATGATATTCAATCTGCACTTTTTGAGGAATCAATAAATGACTCAATCGGGTAAAATCCTTTAAATTTTTATCAATATTGACAATAATGGGCTCAATATGCTCAAAACAAGCGTGTAAATGGCTCATTAATGGATGCTCAACAGTATCTTTTCCGTTGATTTTTTTGGGCGCAATCAGTATTATCTGCTTTTTAGTTTTTAAAACTGGGCGGATGCGCTGCCAGAGCATAAGTGCATTCTCATCTTGCGGCGATTGCAGCGTTACTCCATTTTGTTTTAAAAATTCTATTTCATTTTTATACCAACGGCTGAAAAAATGTACCCCCTCAGTATCCGTGAAGTTCCACCAAGCTAAAGTGTCCATTTCAGTAATCACGCACGATTCCTTGTGAAAATAGGGATAATGCCCC
>JANPHO010000186.1:0-7880 GCA_031424515.1 Saprospiraceae bacterium | reverse complement strand
CAACATCAATGGCTTACCATTCAGTTCTGTATAGCATAAAATATGATTAAATTGGGTAGCAATGGGGTATTTATCCACAGGCGCACCGTTATCTCTCGTACTTATGAGCATTGGGAAAGCCTTCAACCCTATTTTATTGAGGCAGGCTATCAGCATCAAATTAAGTTCACAACTATTCGCTTTCTTACTTTTAAAAGCGTCATTTAGCCCTTTGGAAGAAAAAATACTGAAATCATCATCAATCCAATCAATATTTTTTGAAATATATTCATAGATATATCTGACTTTTGACTCCGTGGACATCGTATCGTTCAATTCCTTTTTAATGGTTTTCCAGACATTACCGTATTGACCCTTCTTTTGATATTGCACTCCTAAGTACTGATGGGCTAAAAGTGCTTTTGAAATATCCTCCCAAGTAGTTAATATTTTTTGCGATGTCCCACGATAACTTTTAATTTCACTCAACTGGAATCGCACTCGATTAAGGTAATCATCCATCGTGGTAATGTAACCTTCCTGACGCATGGCTGGTACAGTATCTCTATACAAGCGCGGGTAAGTAGAGTCAAGCAATTCGTACGCCGTAATTGGTATCACAGCGTCTTTAAGTCTATCTTCTTTCTGATTACTCCCTTGAAAATAATACGTGTAAGTAAGCATATTATCTATTTTAAAGAACAATTCACTTCTCCGAACGGGTATATTTTCTTGAAAATACCAATCCCTTAGGGTTAAAATATTCTCATCATCAACCGAAGTATATTTATACTCAATGATACAGCCTTCTTTTATATCCGGAAAAGCAAATTTTTTAACAAATCGCCCATCTGATTTTTTCACATCATATATTCCTGTGGAATCTACTTTTTTAATAATACCATCTTCCTGAATTATTTGGGCTTCAATTCGTGATAAATTGCCGCCATGGCGAATAGATATGTCTCCTTCGCTTGAAAATGCAGATTTTTTAAATATTTTCACGCGCCTGTGGCGAGTAAAAGATGAAGAGAAAAGTCCGAAAGTGTAATTTGTTGAAATATAACCTACATCAAATAGCACAACGGCTTCTGCCGAGGTATCAGGCGCGTAAGAAGTCATTTTGAGGTCAGCTTCAGGAACGACACCCCACTTATAAATGGTATCTACGGGTCGGGAAATTTCCTTTTTTTGAGCTAAAAGAAGGGTATTAAAAAGAATAAAGCAAATAAAAAAAGCTACAGTACGTGTCATGGTATTGATGATTTGATGAGTGAAAGATATTTCAATTCCAATTTGAAAGATTATACGGAAGGATAGACGAAATTGTTCTTTTCACTGTAACAGGAGCAATGATAGTGTTTTAAATAGGTAAAATACTGAGGGGGTAGATAAGATTAATTCAACAAATTCCACCGAATACCAAAGCGGAATTGACGGTCGAGGACAGGATAATTATAGGTTTGATAATAAACTGATTTTGAAAAACTGCCTATTAAGTTTTCTGCTTTGATGAAAAAGCGAAATGTTTTGACTTTAAATGAAAGGAAAGCATCCACCGAAGTATAAGCACTTACTTTTTCAGTTTCTTGAACATAAAATTGCCCCGTCAAAGGCATATAAGCGGGCGCAAACCAAGCAGTCGCATAACGTACATCTACACCCACCCGAGCGAGCATGGCTTTTTTAAAAACTTTACCTTCCGTGTAAAGGCTATTTTTTGAATATAAATCAGGAAGGCGGAGGAATTTTTCAGTAGGTTTTTGAATGGCAATGGTATTCTCCAAGTGAAAAGAGCCAAATTTTAAGTTTTCACTCAAAATTAATTGAACTATACTGAGGGGGGCCGTCGCTTGCTGTGGTTTTAATGTTTTATCAAAATAAACATAATTATTGAGCAACGAATACGCTACCGTACCTTCAAAATTCAATTTTGGAATGGTTAAAGTACCCGATAGGCTCGTTTCAAGTGTCTTTTTAAAATTATTTTTCCAAATTTCTCTTTGGGTCAAATAAGCTTGATTTTGAATATAACTCGGCTCATAAAGTGTATTCACCGCTTTCAGATTTAGGCTACCTATATTTTTAACATTAAAATACATCTCTCCATTCAAGCGATAATCACCTATATTATAGCCTAAAATATTAAAATGAGCATAAGTCTCTACTTTTACGTTTTCATTGGGCGTAAAATTCCATCGCCCATTAACTATTACATTATTGATATTGCGTTTAAACGTTTCTTGATTGATGCTGTGAAAAGAATGGGCTATTCCGACCTCAAACCAATCCTTCAGACCCGTCACTTTTGTCGAAGTATCTTTGGATGATCGCGGTTTGGTTGTACTTATATTAAATGCGTTTTCTATTTGATTTTCCTTTAAATAAAATCGCAAACCTCGTTTATCATTAAGTAATGAGCCATAAAAAGTCGAATCTTCCAGAGTGGGTGCATTGCTATAGGGATCATAAGATAAATATTCTGCACTTTTATAACCAATCCGATGAGACGCCAAATAGCTGCGTTTTGTACCCGTCGAATCTTTTTTATTGAGTTTGTAATATTGTAGATAAGCGATTTCTTGCTTTTTATAGTTAGTTAATGCTTTTGTTAAAATAACTGGCAATGCATTCAATAAACTTTTAACTCTAAATAAAGAATCATTCGCGATACCTCCATTATCCAATTGCTGAACAAGATTGACGGTATAAGTCAAATAACCATCATATTTCTCTTTGTGAATCCAAAATCCCGTCCCCAAAGCCGTCACACGACCACGTGGAAAACCTTCATATAACAGGTTTTGAGTAGTCCCATCAGTAAGTTTTCGTTGAAAAAAAGGTCCTTGCGAATTCAACTCATTTATATTAAAAGACCTCATATAATCCACTGAAAAATTAATGCCATCAGCAAAATTCCGGCTAAAACGCGCCTTTATTAAGCCATTTTGTTGCTGACTGCCCGAATAAAATAGGTCAGAAACAGCTTTACCTTGCTGATAAAAGCGAACATCGTCATTTTTAATTTGATAAACATCATAAGCGTGCATGCCTATATCGAGTCCACGTCTAAAAACTGGTTGATATACTGAGGAGTATGCCGCCGAGTTCACTCTCCCCAAATTAAAATAATCCAAACCTCGATGACGAGATGGGTCATATTGCTGAAAATAATCACCCAATAATGAGTCTTTATCGGTATAAAAACGGCCCGGATTATTTGGAAAAAAATAAGAAATATTAGCTGTATCCGCTTCAAGTTCTGTGTCCTGTGGAATGGAATCAGTATCCGAAGGATTAGGATAACTACCTGAATTACCCCCTACACCCGCAGGAGGTCTTTGAGCGAAAAGAGATGTAGTAAAAAGAAAGGCTATGAAAAATATAAACGAAACCTGTAAAGCTTTGAAAGCCTTACAGGTTTGTTTACTATTATTATTTAAAAAAAAATAAGCCAATATCTTATGTCGTTTTATGTTTAAAACTATCACAAGTAGTTGAGAAAATACAAACAACTACTTATAAGCCTAAAATCGCTGGGTTAAGTCCCATATTCACAAACCCCCCATCATGGAAAAGGTTTTGCATGGTGACATAACGTGTATAGTCACTGAATAGTGTCAAACAGTAATCTGCGCAAGCCTCAGCCGGGGCATTTCCTAAAGGAGCCATTTTATCTGCAAATTCATAAAATTCTTTAAATCCTTTCACACCTGAGCCTGCAGTTGTCCAAGTGGGTGATTGTGAAATTGTGTTCACCCGCACTTTATTCTTAACGCCAAAGTGATAACCAAAGCTGCGTGCAAAAGACTCAAGCATGGCTTTAGCTTCTGCCATTTCACTATAATCAGGGAACGTCCGTTGCGCTGCCATATACGTCAATGCAAGGATGCTACCCCATTCCGACATGGCATCTTGCTTATACAATACTTGCATCATTTTATGAAAACTCATAGCTGAAACATCTATTGATTGCTTCATCCACTCATAATTCAAATCAGTATAATGCTTATTTTTACGAACATTGACGGACATACCAATAGAGTGCAAAACGAAGTCTAATTTTCCGCCCAAAATCTCTTGGCTTTGGGTAAAAAGTTTTTCTAAATCTTCAACACTCGTGGCATCAGCAGGAATAACTTCTGCATTCAGTTTTTCGCTCAATACTTTTATTTCACCCATCCGCATCGCGATTGGGGCGTTGGAAAGGACGATTGTAGCACCTTGCTCTACGCATTTTTCAGCGACCTTCCAAGCGATAGACTGCTCATTGAGTGCGCCAAATATGACACCTTTTTTACCTGCTAAAAGATTATTACTCATAAATGCTTTTATTAATATTGTTCAAATGACTTTTCTATGAAGTGGCAAAAATAAGAAAAGTTAAGAATCAAACGGTTTAATTACCGATGAAATACATCTTTTATTCCCTTTCAATTGGGCAAGTCATACAATGAGAGCCACCTCTCGCCCTCGATAACTCATTAGAGGGCAATGTAATAATCGTATTCTCAATCGCATCAATGGTTATTTTCCCCTCTTTTAAGTCTTCCAATAATTTTTTAGCAGGGTAAATTTTATAGCCATAATCCTTAAACGCTTCTTCAGTTTTCGGATTACGATCGTAAGTTAGGGCAACTCCTGGCTTAAGAGCCACTAAATTGCAACCATCCGTCCATTGTTCCCGCTCTTGATAAGGTGACTCACCATCGCCAGAGAGGATAAATTTCATTTTAGGATTTATTTCGGCTCTGATGAAGTCTTTTACTGAGGGGTAGAAAGTAGTGCCTCCATTGGCTCGGTGCACTTCCACGTTGCTGCTCAATCCATCCACTACAATTGGTTTGAAAGCAGTGATATGATTATGATTAATTTGCGTAAAAATAGTATCAATGTGCATAAAAGCTCTGTCATGCGGAATGTTCACTTGCACCACATTTTTCACCACCCCTTTTTCAAAGAGGATTTCACTTAACTGTTTGATGGTATAGGCATTTGTGCGCTCGGAGCAGCCGATGAGCAAATAATCCTTATTGAGCACCATGCAGTCGCCCCCCTCAATACTCACATTTTCACCTTTTTTTGACGGTGGAAATTGATCAACCCGGTTGAGATTGATAATCCTACCCTCATCTCTACACGTTCTGAAAATTGGGTGCGCTAAAAAAATAAACCGAGCTAAAAAATTCTCCCGAAAGCGCGCCATTTTAGCCGCTTTTAATATTAAAATATAATCATTGACAGCTACTGCAATATCTCTTGTGAAAATAAAATTCGGAATGGGGTCAAACAGAATGTGCTTTTCACGCTCAAGATAGCCCGTAATCAGCGTATCGGCGAGGTCTTCATTCGTTAAATCAGATAAGAGATTGACATAACTGGAAGGCAATTCCTCATAGTCTATGATTTTTTCAACCATATCCATCTTCGTTATTTCATCCGAAGCAAGCGCCTCCACGAGTAATTGGCGAGTTTCCAAAACGTTTTCATCGCCAACAAATGCTTTTAGTACATTTGTAAAAATATCATGCTCCTCCTGCATTTGTGGTAAATGCACAATATCATCAAAAAGTAATTCTTCAGCTCTTCGAGGTGAAATGCGAGAGATGCCTTCATCAGGGCGATGAACGATAACACGTTTGAGGGAACCAATTTCTGAACCTACTCGGATAGTCTGCTTTTCTGAAACCATAATTATACTAAAAATCTAATATCTGTCATTTAAAGGTGCAAATATATGTAAATTTCAATCTCTAACGAACCATTAAAATACCCCCTCAGTATTTCTGGATAAAAAATCCAATTTGATTTATAAATTTGCTTTTAAAAAAGTCATTTCAATGAAAATCATTCGCTGCAACGAGAGCCATTTAGTAGAATACCAGTCCGTGGCTCGCCAATCATTTATTGATGCTTTCGAAAAGGTGAGCGAACCTGAAAGTTTTAAAACCTATATTTCAACAGCTTTTTTGCCCGATACACTGAGGGGGGAGCTAATGGACGAAAAAATAGCGATTTATTTTCTTCAAAACGATGAAAATGAAACAGTTGGTTACGTAAAGCTCAGGTGGGATAGGTCAGTGGAATTTTTTCCCAATGAATCCGCTTTAGAGCTTCAACGGATTTACCTTTTGGAGCAATTTTGGAGTAAAGGATATGGTAAAACACTCCTTGATTTCTGTGAAAAATATGCTTTTGAGCACAATTTTACGTGGATTTGGTTAGTAGTTTGGAGTGAAAATCACGGAGCAATTCGCTTTTATGAAAGAGAAGGCTGGGAGAAATTTGCCCATAAAGACTTTCAATTTGGTAACGAAATACACGTTGATCCTGTTTTAAGAAAAAGAACAAAATAGTCATATCTCAAACCATCCATTTTAATAAAAAGTTAAAATTATCATTTAAAATATTTTAACCGAATGTAACAGTCTATCTTGCGAAGGTTTGTACTCATTAAAAATTATTTTTTCTGATAAAACTCTAATAAATCGCATAGTGAAAGCACCTTCATTTCTGTCATATCGCCAAATCTTCGCCCTTGCATTGCCTTTGATATTGGGCAGTGCTGGACAAAATATTGTTGCTCTCAGCGACAGTATGTTTCTCTATTACAAAAGTGAAGAAGATTTTGCGGCAATCGGTTTTGTGGGCGTTTTTTATTTGGTCATAGCTGCCATCGGTTACGGTTTTTCAAAAGGTGGTCAAGTGATGATAGCCCGCCGCATGGGTGAGGGCAAACCAGAAGAAGTAGGTCGTAATTTCTTCGATATGCTCTATTTTCAGTTAGGAATGGCTATTTTCATGTTCCTTTTTATGCAATTTGGCTGTCCCTATTTCTTTAAATTCTTTGTAAAATCGCCCATTATCTATGAAAAAAGCATTGAATTTCTGAAATACCGTTCGTGGGGCGTCTTTTTCAGTTACGGTGGTTTGGCAATGATAGCGCTTTATACAGGTGTCGCTCGTGCCCGATTCATCATGATTGATACCGCCATAATGGGTATTTTGAACATTGTTTTATGCTATTTCTTGGTGTTTGGTCGTTTTGGTTTCCCCGAAATGGGCATTGGCGGAGCCGCTTTAGCCAGTACAATAGCAGAGGGCGTTGCCTTTGTGATGTTCGTGATATATATGTATTTCGATAAAAAAGCCGAAGCATATCATCTTTTCAAACCGCGTAAAGTAGATTTCAATATTATAAAACAGCAAATGAAAATAGGTATCCCCTCAGTAGCGCAACCCGTTGTGGGCTTGGGCAGTTGGTTTATCTTTTTTAGTATCGTTGAAAATAATTTAGGCGTTAAAGACTTAGCCGTCACGAATCTTGTGAGGATGATATATTTATTTTTATCTATCCCAAGTTGGGGCTTTGCTTCTACTATTAATACGTTGGTAAGTTATGTCATCGGGCAAAGAGAGTTTGGGCGTGTGATGCCCATTATTTGGAAGACAGCGAAGCTCTGCTTAGCTGTCACGATGGTTGTGGCAGTGCCGATATTGCTTTTCCCTTTTCAATTTCTCGAACCCGTTTTGAAAAAGACAGGTGATGCCAATCTACTTCAAGATGCTGTTCCTATTTTGCATGTTTTGCTTGTAATATTGGCGATATTCAGCGTTGGAGGCGTATTTTTCAATGCTTTGGCAAGTACTGGAGCTGCTTTTTTAGGTTTAGCGTTGCAGTTTGTATGTGCCATATTATATTTGGTTTTTATCCATATTGTATTGGCTTATACTGAGGGGGGACTTACTTGGGCGTGGTCTGCGGAAATTTTTTACTGGGGGATTATGATGCTTTTCACCGTATGGTATTTACGATCGGATAGGTGGCACAGCATAAAAGTGTAGCATTTCAAAGGATATTTAAGGGATATTTTAAGCTTTTTTTACTTTTAAATTATAAT
>JANPHO010000185.1:0-7095 GCA_031424515.1 Saprospiraceae bacterium | reverse complement strand
GTGATTTTTGAAGGTATTTCTTGATTACCCGTGCGACCCCAACCTGCTCGTAATTTCAAATCACTAAAAGGTGAGTTTTTCATAAATTCTTCTTGAGCAATGCGCCATCCGAAAGAGAAAGAAGGGAAAACACCATATTTGTTATTATCACCAAATTTCGATGAACCGTCCGCCCGAACAGTTGCTGTTACCAAATATTTATTGTCAAATTGGTAGTTAAGGCGACCAAAGAATGATTGCAACTCATTGATGAGTGCTCCACCACTTGGCTTGTTATTCACCAATGTCAAGTCTTGACCCAAACCTGGGTTATATTGTGGTTCTACACTCGAAATAGGGAATTTGTTAATACTGTAAGAACGGCTTTGTAAAAATATTTCTTGGTAAGAATGACCTACAAGTGCCGTAATATCATTTTTATTAAAAGATGTCGTGTACGTCAAATAGTTTTCAACCAGCGTATTGCGGTTTTTAACATCAATTGTCTGTAAACGACCCTCTTGCAAAGGCACAAGATTAGGCAGTGATTGCAAATCACGTGTGGAAGTAGAATTGTCAATTCCGAGATTCAATTTGTAAACAAGACCTTTCAGTATTGTAAATGACGGTGAAATATTACCAATAACCCGATTGATAGTAGTGATATCTTTTTCTAAATCGAGAGTAATCAAGGGGTTAGTAAAACTCAAATATCTAACTGGTAATCCGTTCGCATCATAAACAGGGTAGGTAGGATTGGCTGAAATAGCGTTACCAATCATACTGCCTATAGGTGGGCGTTCATTTTTAGTGTTGGTGGCACTTAAATTTACATCTATATTCAATCTATCATTCAATAGTTTTTGATTGACATTGATACGACCTGTGTAAAGATTCAATTGATTGCCTTTAAGAATACCTTCCTGCTTTTGCAAGCCCAATGAAGCATAATAAGTCAATTTATCGGCACCGCCGCCAAAAGATAAATTATGGTTTTGGGTGTATGCTGTTCTGGTTATTTCTTTTTGCCAATCGGTATTGCCTTTCAAATCATCCAAAGTACCGCCTACTGCAACCACTTGTTTTCTGAATTCGTCAGCACTGAACACTTCAATCGGCCTTGCAAGATTGGAAATACCTAAACTTGACGATACAGTCAAGTTAGAAAACCCTGATTTACCTTTTTTAGTCGTAATCAAAATAACACCGTTTGCACCCCGTGAACCATAAATTGCGGTAGCAGAAGCATCTTTCAAAACGTCAATGGATTCAATGTCTTGTGGATTTAAAAATGTCAAAGGATTGGTAGCGCCACCCGTGCTTGAATTGTCCAAAGCCATACCATCCAACACAAAAAGCGGTGTACTACCTGTACGCACGCCACCTGGCCCCCGAATTGTAATACCTTGAACACCACCCGGTTCGCCCGTTGCCGATGTAACATTCACCCCAGCCATTTTACCTTGCAATAATTGCTCAGGGGAGTTGATAATACCACGATTGAATTCATTGCTCTTCAAAGACTTAACTGAACCTGTCATGTCCTTTTTTACCGCACTGCCATAGCCAATAACTACTAATTCGTTCAAGGCATTAGCAGAAGATGCAAGGCTGACATTGATGACCGATTGGTTTTTGACGGGTATTTTTACCGTTTCAAAACCGATAAAAGTAAAAATCAAAGTGGCATCAGAAGCTGCAGTCAATGAATAATTTCCATCTACATCAGTAATTGCGCCATTTGTAGTACCTTCTACTACAATGCTGACACCAACTAATGGCTCTTGATTGTCAGAAGACGTTACTTTGCCTGTGATATTGATGTCTGTAAATTTTGACACCTCATTATCTGGAGCGGAGGCGAAAGTAAAGATAGTTTGTAACAAAAAGACTCCGCACAATAGAACCTTAGACCGAAGTATTTGTCTAATTTTTTTCATAGTTGTAGTTTGATAATTTAAAAAATAAGAACCGTTTTTATAGCTTTATTAAAATATGGGGCAAAGCTATCACAACAATTTCGGAAGAAATCTAAAGCAGGGTATAATTAAAGATTTGATAATATTGGCTTAACCCAACAAATTAAGCATTCCAAATTATCCTTTAAAAAGAGTAAAAAATCGATAAAATACTGAGGGGCCTATTGCTGTTACAAAAAGATACTGCTCATACTTTATACAGATTTAATATTGATTTAATGATGAGTTAACTTTACTGAAAGTTATTTACACCTTCAATTTATAGTTAAAAGAACGAATACCTTTTTTATTTCAAATAATGCATTTCTAAAATATACAACATCATGCGTATATCCATTCTTACTTTTATTTTATCATCTGCTCTCGCTCTTATTTATTCAAAATCAGATGGCGATTTGCCCATCAATCACTTTCAATTTATTGGCTCACACAATAGTTATAAGGAGTACATTGACCCTCGCTTGTTCAATTTGATTGAAAAATCAGATACGACACGGTCTTTAAAAGGCTTGGAGTACCACCATGTGGGTTTATCGGAGCAACTTAATCTGGGTTTGCGGGCTTTAGAAATTGATATTTATGCCGATGAAAAAGGGGGCAAATATGCGCATCCAAAAGGATTAGATTGGGGCGGCAAACAAGCTGCCCGACCTTATGATACTGAGGGGGTAATGAATGAACCCGGTTTCAAAGTACTGCACGTTCAAGATATTGATTTCAGAAGCAATTGTTTGACTTTTAAAAAATGCTTGCAAGAGTTAAAACAATGGTCGAATGTGCATCCTGATCATGAGCCAATTTTTATCACCATGAACGCCAAAGATGATACCATTAATAAGCCCGATTTTACTGCTCCTGAAAAATTCACGCCTGTGGTGTACGACCAATTGGATAAAGCCATTGTGGAATATTTAGGCCAGGAAAAACTGATTACGCCTGATAAAATAAGAGGGAAATTCAGTACACTCGAAGAAGCTGTTTTAAAAAAAGGTTGGCCCAAACGCAGCGAAGTCAAAGGCAAATTCATCTTTGTTTTAGATGAAAATGCTGAAAAAACGGCTGATTATGTTAAAAATCACGCTGCTCTCAAAGGGAGAATTCTCTTCACTAATTCACCTGTTGGCACGCCCGAAGCGGCGATTCTAATCATGAATGACGCTATCACAGACGGGGCAAAAATCAAAGAAAATGTCAAAAAAGGGTATTTCGTCCGCACCCGAGCCGATGCCGATACCCGCGAAGCCCGCAAAAATGATTACAGCCGTTTCAAAGCTGCCCATGAATCAGGCGCTCAGATTATTTCCACGGATTATTATTTCAAAAGCACTTTATTCCCTTCAGAATACACCGTTAGTTTTGAGAGTAAAACCTATTTCAGAAAAAATCCCTTGTTTTAAAATAGTGGTTCTCTGGAAATTTTTACGTTACAAGTCCGAAGGACTTAAATTTGGATAACTGTAGGTGAAACCTACGGAAAAATGATAGTCCTAATATCAGTTTGGTGAAATCTTTGGCGACAGCGTTGCGAGAAGATTTTAGACTAATTTCTTTTCGGTGAAAAAGCAGTTCGTGAAACACAATATCACCAATAAAAAGCCCGATAATACCCCCTCAGTATTTTACTCTTAAAAGGTGACATATTGAAGGGGTCTTTTTTTTACCTTTTTCTAAAATGCGGGTTTTAAGTTACCTTTGAACTTACTAAAATATCTAAAGCTATGTTTGAACACATCGCATCTGAACTTTCAGGAGAAATTTATTTTAAAAATACAACGCTTGACGCCTCTGTCAAGCGCGTTTATTCCACCGATGCGTCTGAATATCAAGAGCAACCTTTGGCAGTCGTTTTGCCAAAAACGGTTGATGATATTAAACAATTAATTCAATTGGCAACGGCGCAGGGTGTAACGCTTATTCCACGGGCGGCGGGTACATCGTTGGCAGGGCAAGTTGTGGGCAATGGGATTGTGGTGGATATTTCTAAGCATTTTACCGAGATTTTAGAGGTTAATGTTGCTGAAAAATGGGTGCGTGTTCAACCTGGCGTTATTCGTGATGACTTAAATGCTTTTTTAAAACCGCATGGCTTGATGTTTGGTCCCGAAACCTCCACGGCAAATCGAGCGATGATTGGTGGTATGATTGGTAATAATTCATGCGGTTTACATTCCATTGTTTGGGGAACGACGCGAGATAATTTGTTAGAAGTCAAAGCGATTTTATCCGATGGCAGCGAAGCGATTTTTAATAATTTGACTGAACAAAAATATTTGGAAAAATGCCAACTAAGCGGCTGTGAAGGAGATATTTATCGAAAAATAGATACTTTAATTCAAAATAAAGACAATCAAGCGGCGATTGAAAAAGGTTTTCCTAAAAAAAATATCAAACGCCGAAATACGGGTTATGCCTTAGATTTTGTGGCAGAAATGGCAAAATTTGAAGGAAATACACGTTTTAATATGAGTAAATTGATTGCAGGTTCGGAAGGAACTTTGTGTTTTATTACCGAAGCCAAATTGCAGTTGATGGATTTGCCACCTAAAAATGTGGGTTTGGTCGCCATTCATACCGACACGATTGATGCAGCGATGCACGCCAATTTGGTTGCTTTGAAACACAATTGTGCTGCGTCTGAATTGGTGGATGATTTTATTCTTCAATTCACCAAAACCAATATCGAGCAAGCCAAAAACCGTTTTTTCATCGAAGGCGAACCTAAAGCAATTTTGATGGTCGAATTTTTCGCTGATACTGAGGGGGGGGTAAAAACCAAATGTGAAAACCTCATTGTGGATTTAAAAGCCCATAACTTAGGCTATGCTTTTCCGATTTTGACTTGTGATGACAGTAAAAAAGCGTGGGAAGTGCGCAAAGGCGGCTTAGGTTTACTCCGCAACTTACCAGGCGATGCCAAACCCGTGAATCTGATTGAAGATTGTGCCGTTTCGCCCGAGGATTTGCCCGAATATATCCAAAAATTGGAGCGTATACTGAGGGGGTACAATGTGCAATATTCGATGTATGCCCACGCAGGGGCGGGTGAATTGCATGTTGAACCGATTATCAATTTGAAAACAAAAGAAGGGTTATTTCTTTTTCGCACCATTTTGGAAGATACGGCGGCTTTGGTCAAATCCTTTGGCGGTTCGCTGTCGGGCGAGCATGGCGACGGACGTTTGCGGGGCGAGTTTGTCCCGGTTATGATGGGTGAAAAAAATTATGCCCTTTTTAAAGAAGTCAAATCCATATTTGACCCGCACGGTATTTTCAATAAAGGTAAAATTGTGGATACGCCGCCGATGGACAAATTCCTACGATACGAAGTGGGTCAGCCTAAAAAACAAGTAAAAACGGTCTATAATTTCGATAATCAAGGCGGTTTTTTGCGTCTCGCTGAAAAATGCAGTGGTTCGGGCGATTGCCGAAAAACGGAAGTTTCAGGCGGCACGATGTGTCCGAGTTACATGGCGACCCGCAGTGAACGGGATACGACCCGCGCAAGAGCCAATATTTTGCGCCAATATTTGACCAATGAAGACACGCAATTTGTGAGCGATACCGAAGTGAAAGAGATTTTGGACCTGTGTCTTTCCTGCAAAGCCTGCAAATCGGAATGTCCGTCGAGCGTGGATGTGGCGAAAATGAAGGGCGAATTTATGCAAAGTTATTACGACAAACACGGCGTTCCGTTCCGCAGCCAATTGATTGGTAAATTTTCAAAACAAATGAAATTAGCGTCAATGGTGCCCTGGGCTTATAATTTTATTGTAAAAACGCCTATTTTACGTAAAATGATGAACCGCGTTGTCGGTTTTCACCCCGATCGAACCATGCCGACTTTGGCAAAAACAACTTTACGCAGTTGGTATAAAACGTTTAAAAAAACGCAAAAACCACACGCCCGAAAAGTTTATATTTTTTGTGATGAATTTACAAACTACAATGATGTTGAAGTGGGTCAAAAACTGATTTTACTTTTAGACAGATTAGAATATCAAGCTGAAATGATTAACCATTTTGATAGTGGGCGCACGTATTTGTCAAAAGGCTTAATCCGCGAAGCGCAAAAAATAGCTATTAAAAATGTAGCTATTTTTAAAGAATTAATCACTGAAGAAACGCCCCTCATCGGCATTGAACCTTCGGCAATTTTGACATTTAGAGACGAATATTTAGAGCTTATTTCTGATGATTTATTGCCTTCGGCAAAAAAAATTGCTCAAAATGCCTTTCTTTTTGAAGAATGGTTTGCGAAAGAAATCGAGAAAGGGCATATCAAAAAAGAAGATTTTACGAATAAAAAACAGACCATTTACCTACATGGCCATTGTCATCAAAAAGCTTTAACGTCATTGACCCCCTCAGTAGAAGCCTTATCTTTTCCTCAAAATTACACCGTTGAGGTTATTAATTCGGGTTGTTGTGGTATGGCTGGTTCATTTGGTTATGAAAAAGAACATTATGAAGTATCCATGAAAGTAGGTGAATTGGTCTTGTTTCCTGCTGTCCGAAAAGCAGCAACAACGGATATTATTGCAGCGGCAGGCACGAGTTGCCGACATCAGATAAAAGATGGGACGGGACTTTATGCGAAACATCCGGTGGAAGTTATTTTTGAAGGGCTACTATAGGTTTAACATAAAACCGATAATACAAATAGTGAGGCACTTATAGTTTCATTTTCTGTTTGTGTGTCACTTTTAGTCAAAATTTGCCTAATATTTTTAGCGTTATTTTGCGCAATTAAACGCCTTTATTCTTCTTGTTTTGAATGGGCATGCTGATAGGTACTTATCTCCACATTTCTAGCGCGGAGGTATTTATATAGTGTCATTTTAGAAATGCCAATTTCAAGAGCAATCTGATTGACACCCATTTTTCCCTCCTTATAATACGTTTCAGCCAAAATAGCTTTCTGCTGTGCTTCTTTGGACATACCTTGTCTGCGTCCCCCTTTGCGACCCCTTGCCCGAGCCGCGGCTAAACCAGCATAGGTTCTTTCTCTGATTAAATCTCTCTCAAACTCAGCAAAACTTCCAGCGATATTAAAAAACAATCGCCCTTGTGCTGTAGTGGTGTCGATGGCATCACAAATGCTTTGAATAGCGACATCCATTTTTCCAAGCTGTGCGAC
>JANPHO010000184.1:0-4600 GCA_031424515.1 Saprospiraceae bacterium | reverse complement strand
ACTGTAAAAATTGGTGCGTCGTCAGCAGATATTAAAAAGACGGCAACTTTTACTTTGGATAAGGATTTGGAGTTAGAAAAAGTGAATAAGGTTTTAGTGCCCAAAGTACAGATTACTGAAATTCGGAAATAATCTTCTACTGGATATGGTGATTTCAAAATCACCATATCCATTTGGATACCCCTCAGTATTTAAGGAATGATTGTACTTTATAAAGGACAGTTTAAGATGCCTAAACAACAAAATTTAAACAAAATGAAAATTAAACAAGCGCTTTTATTCCTATTAATTACGAATATTTCCTTCGCTCAAAAAGTCATCTCTCTCTACGAAGGAAAGCCCAAAGGCTCTGAAAATTGGGCTTGGACGGAGCAGCTAAGCACCAAAAATATGTTCAATACCGAATTGGTGTACAATGTAGTTCAACCCACCATTACGGCATTTTTACCACCCAAAGATTTGGCAACGGGTACAGCAATAGTGATTGCCCCGGGCGGTGCATTTCATACTTTGAGCATCAACAGTGAAGGCATTGATGTTGCAAAATGGCTCAATAGCAAAGGTATAGCCGCTTTTGTGCTGAAATATCGGGTAGCACGCAGTTTTACCGACGACCCTGTGAAAGAATTGATGCCTAAAATGAGCAATTTTAAAGCATTAGATGTGGAAAATGACACCATCGTTCCGTTAGCAATGGCGGATGGATTGACTGCTGTGAAATATGTGCGTGACCACGCTAAAGAAATGGATATTGACCCCAATAAAATCGGTTTTATGGGTTTTTCAGCGGGTGGAACAGTCACTATGTCCGTTGTATATAATGGAACGGATGAAAATCGACCAAATTTTGTCGCGCCCATTTATGCCTACGAACCTGCTGTTATTGGTTTGATACCCCCCTCAGTAAAAACACCGATTTTCGTCGCTGTTGCAGGTGATGACCAATTGGGAATGATGCCCATGAGTATCAATATTTACAAAAAATGGTTCGATGCAAAGCACCCTGCCGAGTTGCACATTTATGAGAAAGGCGGACATGGTTTCGGTATGCGAAAACAAAATTTACCAACCGATACGTGGCATGAACGCTTTGGCGAATGGCTCAAATTGCAGGGGTATTTAAAAAAAATGTACCCCAATAAATATGAAAAACTCTTCGGCGAAGAGTCGGTTGCCAATTACGCCATTCAAGAATTTGAGCGAATGAAAACCGATTTTGGGTATCTAAGAAAATATAAAGAGGCTAATAAAACAGTCCCACCACTCAAGCCGAATGAAAATCGAGTTGTTTTCTTAGGCAATTCCATTACTGAAGGATGGGTTAGTGCGGATTCCACTTTTTTTATTCAAAACAATTACATCGGGCGGGGCATCAGCGGACAGACTTCTACGCAGCTGCTTCTCCGTTTTCGGCAAGATGTTCTCTCTCTAAAACCCAAAGCCGTTGTGTTGCAAATCGGCACAAACGACGTTGCTGAAAATACGGGACCTTATGACCCTAATTTTACTCTCGGCAACATTCAATCCATGGTAGAAATTGCGAAAGCGAATGGCTTAGTAGTCATGTTGGCATCGGTGCTTCCTGCCACCAATTTTGAATGGCGGCGTTCCGTTGGCGACCGTTCAGCCATGATTTTGGATTTGAATTCGCGCATAAAAACGTACGCGGATAAAAATAAAATTCCGTACATTGACTATCATACTGCTATGAAAAACAATAAAAATGGCATGAATCCCGATTTGGCAGAAGATGGCGTGCATCCCACCATGAAAGGATATAAAATTATGGAGGAAATGGTGCAACAAGCGATAGGGAAAGTTTTAAAACGGTAATTTTTTAAAACAGAGACTTCACGATACCCCTCAGTATTTCACTTATTATGAATTGATTTTGCACATTAAAAGCCCTATTTTACATATTTTCAAAGTGAAATAAGGCTTAATTTTACATTTTAAGAGCTTTTTTATTTAGTAAAATATTTTATAATATGTCGGTTAAAATTAGAAGAGTCGTGACAGGGCATGACAATCAAGGGGACGCTATTTTCACCTCTGATAATCAGTATGAAACGCTTGTCATTCCCTCTGGCGATGCAGCAATGGCTACTATCTGGACAACAACGAGTGTACCTGCTGACTTGAATGATGAAACAGACGGTCGAGAACGCGACGCAGGAACAACCTTAAAAGGGGGCTCTGTCATCAGAATTGTGGATATGTTGCCCAATGCTTCATCACCCATGCACCGCACAAGTAGTATTGATTATGGAATTGTTATGAGTGGTAAAATTGAATTGGAGTTGGATAATAACGTATTTAAAACAATGGAGGCGGGTGATATTATCATTCAACGTGGCACAATTCATAAATGGCGCAATCCGAGTAGTGATGAAATTTGCCGCATTGTTTTTGTTTTAACGGAAGCCAAACCCTATGAATTCGAAGGAAAACAATTAGAAGATTTTATGGGACATTAAATAACCGATATGAAAAACCTCTTTGATTTGACAGGTAAAATTGCTCTCATAACGGGAGCAAGTAGTGGCTTGGGCAAAGCCATTGCGGAGGCTATGGGCGTGCAGGGTGCAAAAGTCATCGTTTCGAGCAATGATACTGAGGGGGTGTTAAATGCGGTGGAAGATTTCAAAAGCAAAGGTATAGAAGCGATAGGTGTAACGTGCGACATGGAAAAAAGAGAAGATATTGATAATCTTTTTCAAATATCTATCTCTAAATATGGTAAAATAGATATTTTGGTCAATTGCGTTGGTTTTGCAGTTACAGGCGGGCTTTTAGATATAAAAACTGAGAATTTTAATAGGACAATGGACTTAAATCTGCAAGCTGCCATATATTTGACCAAATTAATAGTTCCGCAAATGCAAGCGCAACGGGATGGAGTTCTGATTTATTTGGCAAGTATTGCTGGAGTGCGGGGTAATAAGAGTTTGGGGTTATATGGCATGTCAAAGGCAGGATTAATTGAGCTAGCCCGAAACATTGCAGTGGAATATGGTCCCGATAATATTCGTGCTAATACTATTTCACCGGGTATGATAAACACGCCTTTTTCACAAGGGTTGATGTCGAATGAGGATTTCATGAAAAAACGCCTTTCACAAACGCCTTTGCGTAGAGTAGGAGAGGTGGATGAAATTGCAGGATTAGCCGTCATGTTGGCAGCCCAAGCGGGTGAATTTATAACGGGTCAAAATATAATTGTGGATGGTGGCACGACAATAAGTGACGGAAATTAAGGAATGAGATAAGAATAAAAATTAATCATAAATCTGATAAAAATGGTTTTAGAATTAGCAACAATTGATATTAAACAAGGCACTAATGCCGATTTTGAAAAGAATTTGGAGCAGGCTCAATATGTCATCAGTAAATCTGAAGGTTACATTGGTCATCAGTTTCAGAAGTGTGTGGAGCGCGATAATCGCTATATTTTACTCATAAAATGGACTACTTTGGAGGCTCACACTGAGGGGTTTAGAGGTTCCGAATTATTCAAAGAGTGGCGTGCTTTGATAGGCCCATTTTTTGAAAACCCGCCTTTGGTAGAGCATTTTGAATTAAAATTTGAAATGTAAAAACCGCATAAAATGGAAAGATTTAAAGATAAAGTTTGCCTTGTTACTGGTGCTGGTTCGGGTATCGGGCGAGCAACTGCTTTAGCTTTTGGAAAAGAAGGGGCAAAAGTAGTAGTAACGGATATTAATCTCAAAAATGCTGAAAAAACAGCTGATATACTGAGGGGGTTGGGCATTGAAACTATTGCCGTGAAAGTAGATATTTCAAAGCGTGAAGACGTTGAAAATATGATAAAAGTCACCGTTGAAACCTTTGGAAGGTTGGATTGTGCGGTCAACTCGGCGGGTATTGCTGGCACACTTTCGTTGCCCACGCATGAGTATCCTGAAGATGCTTGGTTGCAACAAATCAACATCAATTTGACGGGAACGTGGTACTGTGTGAAATACGAAATAGCTCAAATGTTGAAGCAAGGTGGCGGCAATATTGTGAACGTTTCATCCGCCGCAGGTTTGATAGGACAACCTGAGAATGTTCCTTACGCTGCTTCAAAACACGGCGTTGTGGGCATTACCAAAACTGCTGCAATTGAGTATGCCACTAAAAATATCCGTATCAATGCCGTTTGTCCAACGGCTATTGAAACGCCGATGCTCATGGAAGGTCGTAGAAAATTAGCCCATAATCCAGAAGCGAAACAAGCTGCAATTAATTTTCAACGCATGAAACGTATGGGACAGCCCGAAGAAGTCGCTGATGTGGTTTTGTGGCTGTGCTCAAATGAATCTACCTTTATTACTGGCCATGCGATGGCTGTAGATGGTGGCGCTTTGGCGTGATAAAGGTGAAAATAATGTATCGTATTTATATTTAACATAAATTAAATTATGAGTGGTAAATATGTTGTTATGTTGGGAGGGGTTTGAGGGGGCTTTTACGTGAATTTTAATGCAAAATAGACGTAAAACAAGCGCATTACCAGCATGTAACTTTCGTAAAACTCAATAAGGCAATAATCGGTTTTATGGAAAATATAAGGATCATACAAACCTCAAATATTACT
>JANPHO010000183.1:0-1781 GCA_031424515.1 Saprospiraceae bacterium | reverse complement strand
AAAATATCCATTAAAAGCGTTTTCATTTGTGAAATATTACCCGCCCAAAGCCATTCTTTGAGCTCTTTCATCGTTTTTTGTTGAATGGCTTTGGGTAAAGTTTTGGGTAAAGTTTTGGGTAAAGTTTTGGGTAAAGTTTTGGGTAAATAGACTTCTATTTCATTCAGATGTTGAAGAGCATGACAATAATCCAACGTCTCTATGATTTTATCTTCTTTTACCCCCAAATCAACTAACATGGGTCGAGCACGATTCCATATCCAAGCAGCCCCATCTGCCACTATTTGTACACTTTGAGCTTTATTTATTTGTAAGTGCTGTAAATATGCCTTTAAAATGGCGAATAATTCATCGTCTCCAAAGCTTGTGTCATATATCGGCAATCGCTTCTTATCGACTTTCCCTTTATCATCTATTGTGCTGATAACCAACATTTTAGGCTCTCTCCACGGGGTATCGAATTCTCTATAACTACTCTCACTTTCTGCTTTCCACTCTCTGGTTCGAGTACGACCACCATCGATCCCTATGAGAACCCGCTTATCTGCCAATGTTTCTTGTGCTTCCAAAATATTATCTACCCGATTTTCAAGAGCTCTTTTACCCAAATCTATTGATAAATTGCGATTGCGCTCGGGATGACTCGCACAATTCAAATGCTTTAATACATCTTGCGCAATGGCAAATGAGGGCGTCATCATACTTAACTGAGATACCCGCGACTGATATTCGGGGCTCGCTCCTGAATCTATTTTGAAATACAGCCGACTCAATAACCTGTCTCCTTTATAGCTATCGGGGGCTTGTTCTGCATACATACTCGTATAATGAACATAACTACCACTTGCTATTTGCACCCTCACTGACCGATTCGACAGCTTCTTTAATCCCAATTTATTCGCTAATTCTCGCAATCTCTCATCGAAATCAACTGATTTACTCACTTTTTCTAGGAAATAGCTCACTGTAGTATCATATATCTCCATCATCTTTTGCGATAACATATTCTCAAATCTATAGAAGTCCCCTTTGTGTAACAGTTCTTCTAATTCTTCTTCTTTCAGTATACTTTCTTCGTACGTTTCTTTTATCTTTGTCATGGTGGTTAAGGCGCATTTAATTTTTTCTCGAAAACTAAATTTATGACTTCTTAATCACCTTTTTTTCACTTTCTTTTCCTTTCTACATTTATTGGTTACACCCAATAAAAATCTGATATTTACAGAATATCAAACAAGGGTTTCTTTTGTAGCAGACTCTTACTTAAATAAATATCTACAACAAGTAGCAAAAGAAAAAAGGACAATTGACACAGCTGGTGAGTTTGTTAAAACTCACGATACAGAATATCGAAACGCAATCGCAGGTATTGGTGTTGATATGTTACACAATCAACTTAATAAAGAAGTCCAAGAAATTGTATTAGAAAATAATAAATGGGCAATTTCAAAGCTATTTGTAGAGGTTATGAATGCCTCTATAGACAAACCACTCTTTGGGACAGAGATATAAGGATTGGAACTGTATATGTACCCATTGGAATTTTTTTGATAATAGTTAAGGGTACTTTTTTGTCGCGCAAAAATCATTTAACATAAATTAAATTATGGATAGGGTGGGCGTTGTTATGTTGGGGGAGCTTGAGGGGGCTTTTACGTGAATTTTAATGCAAAATAGACGTAAAACAAGCGCATTACCAGCATGTAACTTTCGTAAAACTCAATAAGGCAATAATCGGTTTTATGGAAAATATAAGGATCATACAAACCTCAAATATTACT
>JANPHO010000182.1:0-12034 GCA_031424515.1 Saprospiraceae bacterium | reverse complement strand
ATTCTGAAGGCTGCTTTGGTCTAAAACACCCAAAGGTTTTACGTTAAGGAAATCATCTTTACAAGCTGTTGAAAATACGCTTATCAACAAGGCAGAAAGAATGATTTTATTATATTTTTTCATTGTTTTTAAAATTTTAATTGAAAAAAATTGAAAAATATGGCGCATTTTCGCCGTCCCGACTCTCGGTACTGAGGGGTTCCTTAGAACCCAACTCTCACACCAAATAATAAAGCCTTATACGCTGGATAAGCACTTTCATCCACGCCCAACATACGGTCACTGCCTGTGGCATAGTTACGCGCATTGATGTCTGGATCAAGACCCGTATATTTTGTCAAAGTCAAAAGGTTTTGTCCTTGAACATAAACTGCCAAATTATCCATGCGCAACTTAGAAGTGATTTCAGCAGGAATATTATACGTCAATTGAATATTGGTCAAACGGAAATAACTGCCGTCTTCCAAATAATAAGTCGAAGGCGTAGAACTGATGGTTTCTTTAAAACCAAAAATAGCCAATTTAGCATCCGTTCTACCCGGCAACCATGAGTCATTTAAAGCTGTTTTACTTCTATTGCCCGCAAAAGTTGGGAAGTCTGTCCAATAGCGCGTGAAGTTGAAAATTTTGTTGCCATAAACACCTTGACCCATTACATCCAAAGCGAAGCCTTTGTAATTCACGCCCAAGTTCATCCCGTAAGTGAAATCAGGGTGTGGGCTGCCAATAAAACCTATATCACTGTTGCTGATAACACCGTCACCATTGGTGTCTTTATATTTGAAAAAACCCGCCTTATTGTAAGTGCCACCAAACTGTTTCAAATACTCGCTTGCCTCTTTATCCGTTTGGAAAATACCGTCAATTGTCAAACCATAAAAAGAAGCAATCGGACGACCTTGTTGCGTGTACGATACTGTACCCGTTGGCAAACGCAAGTTAGAGAAGCCCGGATATAAAGTAGCTGGATTACCATTGGTTTTCACCACTTCATTCCTATAAGTTGCAAAAATACCGTTGATGCTGAATGACAAATCTTTATTGATTGTGCCATCATAACCCAAACCTAATTCAACACCTTTATTGAGCATTTCACCGATATTACGGAAAGGAGCCGCCGCAACGCCTTGTGTAAACTGAATTTCAACGGGAAATAACATATCCGTTGTACGACGACTAAATATATCAAATGAAAAATTCAATCTATCTTTTAAAAATTTAGCATCTAAACCCACGTTGGTGGAAGTTGTAGTCTCCCATTTAGCTTGAGAATTACCAAATTGGGTCAATTCATACCCTTGTAAAGAAGATGTTGGAGAACCATTCAAACTATAAAAAGAGCTTTCAGGAGAAGAGCCAAATGTAGAGAAAGAGTTGTAGTTACCAATCTCTTGGTTACCCGTTTGACCCCACCCTGCCCTAACTTTCAAAAAGCTAACGGGCGTATTTTTCATAAAATTCTCTTTTGAAACTATCCAACCCGCACTGACTGAGGGGAAGTAAGCCACTCGAAAATCAGGGGCAAAACGAGAAGAACGGTCACGTCTGACAGTTGCATCCAATAAATAACGGTCATTAAAAGCATAGTTCAATTTACCAAATTCAGATGCCAAACGCCATTCAGCAGCAGCATTTGTATTGGTCAAATCCTTTGAACCAGCGTTCAAAAAACGGTTAGCTGGGTCATCTGAAACAAAGTTTGTTCGACCAGCCGTTAAGAATTCAAAATAACTTTTAATGGATTCTGTACCCGCAATGAAGTTGAAACGGTGCTTATCGGCGAACGTTTTACTGTAAGTGACGGTATTGTACCAAGTCCAAGTCCATTCGTAGGAGTTAGTGGCGAGTAATTGATTGAAACCCACCATTTCAGCCGCTTCTGGATTGTTGGCGCGATAAGAACGATTGTTGTATAAATCGTAATCTACCCCGAAACTTGAACGGAAAGTAAGGTCTTTCATCAAATCCACATCGGCATAGACATTACCGAATATCCTTACGTTTTTATTATTATTATCCTTGTTGCGCCACAAATCAGCCACTGGATTGCTTGAGTTACTCAAAGCAGGGTCACCAAAAGTACCCGCATAATAGCCTTTTATATCTTTGAGTGGAATAAACGGCTGCAAACGGTGGATAAATGCCACCGCATTACCTTCATTTTGATTACCATTTAATTGACCGATACGGTCGGCGTAAGCGATTTGTACATTTTCACCAATTTTAATGCGGTTTGCAATCTTAAATTCAGTATTTGCGCGCACAGAATACCGTTTGAAATTCGTGTATTGCATAATACCCTCTTGGTTAAAATAGTTGAAACCTAAGGCATAGCGAGCGTTTTCGGAAGCACCAGACACTCCCAATTGGTGATTTTGAATCGGAGCAGGTTTGAAGACCTCCTTAAACCAATCTGTTCCCGTTTTATCTACTTGATAAATCAAATAACGCCCCGCAAAATTATAAAGGTTTGGGTCTGCTTTGGGGTCACCCGCCAAAACACCTCCTTGTGGGGTTACAAAATCAGGATAGCGCGGTGTCGCAACAGCACCTCCAAAGAAAGGCACATTTGGATAAATAGGCGTAGCTGGTAATTTGCCATCTACCAAAGCACTTTCATTGGCTAAAAGCGTTCTACCGCGCCAATATAGTTCAAGATACTCCGTTGAATTAAGCAAATCAAAGCTTTTTGCTGCTTTTTGACTGCCATAATAGGCATCATAAGTGATTTTTGATTTACCCAATTTACCCTTTTTAGTCGTGATAATCACAACACCATTGCCCGCCCGTGAACCATAAATAGATGCCGCAGATGCATCTTTCAGCACTTGAACCGACTCAATGTCGTTGGGATTGATAGATGTCAAACTGCCTTTTGTGGGCGTACCATCCACGATATACAAAGGTGAGTTGTCGTTGATAGTACCAAAACCACGTACACGCACCATCACACCACCGCCCGGTGAGTTGTCATTTCCGACCGTTACACCCGCAATTTTACCTTGCATGGCTTGACCGAGGTTGGACGCAGGGACATTAAGCAATTTCTTCGATTCTAAGGACGCCACCGCACCGGTAATATCTCGTTTCGATTGGGTTCCGTAACCTGTTACCACCAATTCACCGAGCGTTTGGTTGTCTTGTTGCATCCTAATGTCCATTACATTAGAATCGCCTACCACTAACTCTTGCGTCGTGTAACCAACGGATGATACAATAATTGTAGCTCCTTTAGCTACTTCGATGCTAAAGTTACCATCAGCGTCAGTGATAACACCCGTAGTTGTGCCTTTTACGGCTACTGTAGCACCCGGTAAGCCGCCACCATCATCTGATATTTTACCCGTTACTTTCTTTTGTGCCACCGCTGTTGTCAGCGTTACCAAAAGAAATAGACACGGTAAAAAGAGTTTTTTTAATAAAATTTTACTCATTTTCATGATTGAATTTGGTTAATAAATTAGATTTAGATAAGTTGAAAAAATGTATAATTCAGAATTGTGCGTCTGTTAAAATCATGATTTAATACTTTTTAAAAAGTTAACGAATATCTTAGCACCCCCTCAGTATTGAAGCCCAAAAAGGCTTTTTTGATTAAGTGACAAACCAACAACTACTTAATATCCATCATTTTACCCTGTAAACGGCTTTTTTCAGCCATAAAACAAGCAATATGGCTTTCAATGGATTGGTCAATAGTTGAAGTTAAAAGTGCAGGGTTTTGCTTTGAAACAGCTTTTACAAAATCAGCCACCAAATGCCAATCACCACCACCGTGTCCTGATTTTTCATAACCATCTACGTCCGTCACTTTCACATCCACGACTTCCGTTTTCAATGTTTTAAAATCATGTATCGTGAAAGTCTCCATATCGCCTTCTATGAAACCCATACTTCCCATTATGCGTGTCCGTCTGCCATGGTAAGGCGCAAAGGCTTCCATTGAAAAATTAGCCGTGATGCCACCTTCAAATTGCATTGAGGTCACGTAATGGTCGGGTTGGTCATTATTCATACGGTACACACAGCGCCCATAATCAGTGGTGCGGAGTGCCTCCATAATGGCATCGCCTTGCTTGGCAGGGTCTTCAGGCAAGTCAAAAACCCGAATCCGTTGTCGTTGTTGATGATAGATACGAATAGCCGAATAAGGGCACTCTTTTTCAATGGGGCAACCATCCGTACAGCGATTGGTGCTACCTACTGGTGCATTTTCTTTTTTAAACCATTTCAAATCGCCATAAGCAGCGATACTTTTAAAAGGTTTATTAATCATCCAGCGTAAAATATCCAAGTCGTGGCAGGATTTACCGAGTATAATAGGGGTTGTTTCCTTTGAATTATGCCAATTTCCGCGTACGTAAGAGTGGCTCATGTGCACGTGCTCAATCGGTTCAAAATGCTGAATACTCGCCAACTCACCGATGCGTTTGGCATCCAATAGTTTTTTCAGTTTTACAAAATAAGGCGCATATCTTAAAACATGACAAACCGCTACAATTCTGCCCGTTGATTTCGCTAATTGTAAAATATCACGACATTCTTTCTCCGACGGTGAAATGGGTTTTTCCAATAAAATATCATAACCCATACTTAAAGCTTTCATACAAGGCCCATAATGCAAAAGATCCGGCGTAGAAATGACGACAGCATCCGCAAACTTTGGCTTTTTAAACACATCTTCCCAAGTTAAAAACTGATTTTCGGGCGCAATTTTATGTTTTTCAGAAAACCGTTCTCTGCGAATAGGAATAGGCTCAGCAACGCCCACAAAATCCATTTGCTCGGGATATGCAGCGGCAAAATTACCATAAACGGTTCCCCTATTCCCTGCACCCAAAACAATAGCCGTTACGGGCTTTTCGGGTTTTTCATTAAAAATGGGCAAACGTAAGAAATCTTTATCCTCTTCATCGGCAAAAGCAGAATAAGGTATCAAAGGCATACCCAAAGAAGACGCTAACGTTTTTAAAACATGGCGGCGGGACCAAGGTGCATTTTTCATAGAGTTTGTGTGGTTTTATTTTCTTTTTGGCTATGGTTAAAATACTGTTACAATGGTAAAAATGAATGTATAGCTAAGGTAAATTTAAAACATCATGTTAATACCAATTTTATGAAATAAATTTTTTATTTTTGAGATACTAAGACCAATAAAATAAATTTTAAATAAAATAGGATGCGCAATTAAATTATCTTATTACAACTATCTTTTAAAGACAATGTAAAAAGCTAAAAATTGCGTATTTGTCTTCTTTTACTATTGACATCAATCTCTACAACTATCTCATTCAGCTCTACACTATGAAAAACCTACAAAATCGCTTTCTCGCTTTAGATGTTTTCAGAGGAATGACCGTCTGTCTGATGATTATCGTGAACACACCTGGTGATAAAGTGAACCGTTTCACCCAATTAGCCCACACGGATTGGCATGGATTCACACCGGCAGATTGGGTTTTTCCTTCTTTTCTCTTCGCCGTAGGCAATGCTTTGGCTTTTGTGATGCCCAAGTTTTTAGATAGTCCCCCCTCCGCCCCAAGTATGTCGGGATTTCGTCGGCACTCAATATTTTTTAGTAAAATAGTAAAACGCAGCTTAATTATCTTCATTTTAGGCTTTCTGATGTATTGGTTTCCCTTCATGAAATGGGATGAAACGGGGCAATTAGTGGGTAAATCTATTTCAGAAACAAGAATTATGGGCGTTTTACAGCGCATTGCGTTGGCTTATTTTGTGGGCTCATTAATTGTATATTTTGTTGAAGCCAAGCGCATTCTGGGCGTTTCAATAGCTATGTTGTTGGGATATTGGGCAATACTGATGCTTTTTGGCGATGCCAATGACCCCCTCAGTATTCAAGGCAATGCAATCTATAAATTAGACCATTTTCTATTTGGTGATAACCATCTCTATAAAATGAACGGCACAATTCCCTTCGACCCTGAAGGCTTGCTGAGTACCCTACCCGCTATTGTGAATGTGTTATCGGGCTATTTAGCAGGCAAATTCATCATGGAAAACGGCAAAACCTACGAGGGTTTAGCCAAACTCCTCTTAGTCGGCTTCATTTTGATATTGGTAGCAGAGTCATGGAACTGGGTTTTCCCAATCAATAAAAAATTATGGACAAGTCCTTTTGTCCTTTATACCGTAGGCTTAGATTTAGGCATCCTCGCCGCCATTATTTACTTCATAGATTTTAAAAACATTAAAACGGGCGTCAATTTTTTCACCGTTTTCGGTAAAAACGCTCTGTTCATCTATCTTTTTTCTGAAATATTAGCGATTTCACTCAAATTCTCTCGCGTCTCCTGCGAACAATCCTATTTCAAATGGACATACCATGTCCTTTGCGAACCCATCGGCGGCAAAATCGGTTCATTGGCTTTTGCCATCGGCTTCATGCTCGTTTGCTGGGGTGTGGGTTACTGGTTGGATAAGAAGAAGATATACATTAAGGTTTAGGTTTCAACATTAAATAATTCTCTTAAAACAATCCAAATACTACCCCATCATTACAAATACACAGTGGCAATAAGGAAACATTGATTAACCAATATCAATCGGTCTGTTTTTTAAAATGTGTTATAGCTACGCCGCATTATGTGTTGAGGGGATTGCAATTTTGTTTGAACGTCAGAAAAATATCACGTGCCTAAAAAAGATTGTTAATGTATTGGTTTTTTTGTTTATCTTTCCTTGATTCTAACATCAATAAAAAGAAGGCTGTTTTTTAAAGTTACACAAGGTTTTCAAAATACTTAATTTGTTAGTTTATGTTCAAACCATTAAAAGGTGAACAGATTTTTTAATTATTTTTAAAAAAAACTTTCGGAAGATTATTGTAAGAAAAAAATAGACGTTACGACAATGCTTTTAAATTTGCTACAAGCGTAATAATTCTAAAAAATCAACCCTCATAGAATGACCCTTACAGCATTTTAAGAACAACTTGAATCCAATGGAAGTAAAGTCTTAGAAACCGTGTGTGCTGAAAGCCGCAATCCTTGCATCGGATGGCTATTGAATAGAAATAAGACGTATGGTGTAGAAACAGCCGAAGACATTTTTACCGATGCCGTTCTGATATTGTGGCAGAATGCTCAACAAGGGCGTATTAAACCCTCAGATACTCAAGTGCAAACTTATCTGATGACCACCTGTCGCTATATTCAAAACAATCAAATCAGAAAGACGCCGATGGAGGCCGATTTTGATAAATTATTGACTGAATTAGCTGACCAAAACCCCGATGAACGCCTTATGGTTGGCAACATAAAGACGAACCACTCTCAAGTCCATCTCAACGAGGACAATGTAGGAATGTATTTGGCATCATGAGTAGTGATAATCAACTATTTGCACTTAAAACTAAGGGCAGTGTCAAATCAGATTTTGTTATTAACTGTATTGACGGTTTCGCCAATAGTTTCCAACGGGCGCCTCGATCTGTTATTAAAATAGATAATGCGAATATTCATCATTCTGAAGAATTCAAAGCCAAAATACCTCAATGGGCAGAATTAGGCGTAGAAATCTTTTATTTACCTACTTACTGCCCTCATTTAAACAGAATTGAGACAGTTTGGCGAAAATGTAAGTACGAATAGTTATTACCTCAAGACTATCAATCTTGGAAACATTTGACCTCTAAACTAGAACACATTTTAGATAATTTTGGTACAAACTATAAAATTAATTTTAAAGAGTTTAGCAGCGTTTATTTCATTATTACTACTTATTAAACCGTAATGCTTAGAAAACCTGTGACCTTTTTGAGATATTATGAGTATAATTTTGCATTTAATAAGGTTCTTTTAAAATTTATTTCATTCAAAAAAGGCATTCAAAATGAAAAAGGTTTTGGTTTTATTATTGATTTTTAGTTTTTCGCAAGTTATTTTAGCTCAAAAAGGCAATAAATCCGTTATTTTCCAAACGGAGCAAGGGGCTATAAAAGGCTATGACCCAGTGGCATATTTCAATACTTCAAAGCCCGTAAAAGGCAAAAAAGACATCGCGTTTCAGTGGAAAGATGCGACATGGCATTTCGATAACGATGAAAATAAAAAAGCATTCGTTGCCAATCCCGAAAAATATACCCCTCAGTATGGCGGCTACTGCGCATATGGTTGGGCAAAAGGTTATCCCGCCAAAATCGAACCTGAGGCTTGGACAATTGTGGATGGCAAACTCTATTTGAACTACGACTCAGATGTAAAAAATATGTGGGACAAAGACCAACAAGGGTATATCAAAAAGGCAGATGAAAATTTTCGGAGAAAACAATCAAAGCAATAACCGCGGTTCAATAGAGTATTATTAGATAAAAGTAACATTGACTTAACCTAAACTTAAAAATTACTTAATCCCGAATACCCCTCATTATTTTAGTCTTATAATACCTTTATTTTAGATTTAATAATTTAAATTTAAATTTAAAGTCTATGAAAAAATTGATGGTATTCGCTTTCTTTTCGCTTTCAGCAATGGGAACTTTAAAAGCACAACAAACTGCTGTTATATCAGTGGTGAGTGGGTTGAATCTAAACGATTCTACCCGATTTAAGGACTATTGTGGGGTCTATAAAATGGCAGAAAATCCCTATATCGAGGAAGTGAAAATAGAATTAAAAGATGGTAAATTGATTTCAAGAACACCCGAAGATGAAGAAATCGTGTTTGAATACACAGAAAATGATGAATTTTTCATCGCACCATTCAACGCTACGGCTATTTTTACAAGGGAAAATGGCGTCGTGAAAGGCGTAAAAGTTAAGGTGAAAGGAACGGAAATGGTGGGCGAAAAGCGTTAGAATTGTATATCTTATAAAATACCCCCTCAGTAAAAACGCATTAATAATCGTTTTTATGAGGGGGCATTTTATATGGAATGACGTATTATTTAAAAACTATAACGCAATCCCAATTGCATATTCCAACGGCTCAATAAGCTGAAATCGTTGAAAAAAGTCTTACGTGGTGTTGAGTCAAAACTATAAATAGGTTTACCATTATCAACATTTACAGCAAGCTGTTGATTCAAGCCCGTTTGAGAAGCAAATTGGCGAACTCCCCATGAATTGTTAATTAAGTTTCCTGCGTTCAAAATATCCAATGTAATCTGGATAGATTGTTTTTTTGGTAAAGAAAACTCTTGACCCAAACGTACATCAAATCGGCTATACCAAGGGCTCAAAGCCGCGTATTTTTCAGTATATTGACCACGACGACGGCTCAAGTAATCGTCTTGTGCGATATAAAATTTGAAATTTGACCTTTGAACTGCAACTTCTGTAGGCGTACCAGTAAACGCCATTTGGTCTATTTGCCCATCAGTAGGAACATATAACAAATCGTTCAGACTTGAACCATCATTATTGATGTCGCCTGAGTATGTGTAACTGTAACGACCACCTTTTGCGTACTCAGCAAAGACACTGAAAAGCGTTGCCATTTTACCTTCATTGTACGTGAATTTTTTAGTAAAAACACCAATTAAACGGTGCTGATTCCCAAAAAGAGATGGCGCTAATTCGGCAGTGTTGGTATTTTGGATATTAGCTGGGTTACGGTCGTAGGCATCAGAAGAAATTTCTGCATCAATAGAAGCCGCATCTTGAGCGTCCAAATAATTATAGCCAAACTTTAAATATGTACCATTCGTCCAAGTTTTTTCCAATTGGACAGATGTATTGAATGAGTGACCTACGTTGGTATTCGTGAATACATACGCATTGGTAGCACCACCAAAAACAGTTGCTCTATCAGATGCTAAATATATTGGACGGTTATCAGCTCCAGTTAATTTTCCAGATGGTTTTTTTAAACCATAATTGCGTACCATCATGCTGTTCACATCTTTGGTATAAATTACGTCCACTGAAGCAATCCAGTTGGATTCTGTCTTAAAATCGTAACCAAGATTAGTTCGCCATACTTGTGGGAATTTGAAATTGGGTTCTGTAACGCAATAGAAAAAGAAGTTGGGATTTGCTACTTGATTACCTATCCAAACGAAAGGAAAACGTCCCGTAAACAATCCCGAACCACCCCTCAGTACTTGGCTTCTGTCGCCTTTCACATCATAGTTGAAGCCAACGCGTGGTGAAAATAAAGGCGTTTGTTTAGGAAATTTCAATGAATTGAGCTTAATAGCAGTGCCATCTTTATCATAATATTGGATAGAAGGGTCATAAGCACCATTTCTATCAATACTCTCCTGCATTTTCTTTTCTGTATTAAAATATAATGGCATATCAATGCGCAAACCTGCCGTCAAAGTCAATTTTTTATTAATCGCAATTTCATCCTGACCATAAACAGCTGCTTGGCCTAAAGTAGTCTGAGCCAAAGCCCAACCACCGAATACACCTGCGGCTTTTTGGTTTTTTTCAAACGTTGCTCGTGCGCCTGCCACTTCAGCATCCAAGCCACCACTGTTCACAAATCTCACGAATGTGTCCATTGCTATATCTGGGAAAAAAACGCGCGCGCCATATCCCGTCAAGTTGAATGAGTTATCAAACGAAAAACGCTCCAAACTCGCACCCACTGTAACGGTATGTTTACCCAAATACAAGTTTAAATTATCGTTAAATTGAAAAACTTTTTGGTTCAAACGATTAGAAATAGAAAAAGGCTCATGTCCCGCTACAATATAGCGTGTACCATTCTTACCAATATTGATAACTGGGAATGGCTGAGAAAAAGGGTCACGTGAATCAACAAAAGACGTATAACCCACTTGAACTTTATTGGAAGCCTTATTCCCAAAAGCAGATTTCAATTCAACTATACCAGAATATATTTTATTATTGATGCGATAACCAGCATTTTGAAACTGTAAAGTGATTGCATCTGGTCCTCTACGACCAATTGCGGAAGGGTTAGCCGGCTTATCCTTGAACGCATCTAACGTATTAAAAGTAAGTGATAATTTATTATTGTCGTTGATGTTCAAATCAAATTTCAATAGCGCTTTGTAGCTGTTGGTATTGTGCTTGTAATTTTCGTACAAGCCAGAATCATAGCCATATTTACTTTTTAAAACCGCACTAACAGCCTCCATGTCAGAAGCCAAAACGCGGCTTACATTGGCACCAGCCGTTCCTCTATTGGCTAAGAAAAAAGAACCGAAATCACTCAATTTACTTTGTTCGTAATTCGCAAAAAAGAATAATTTATTTTTAATGATGGGCCCGCCGAGGCTTGCTCCAAATTGGGTTTGGCTCAAATCTCCGCGATTCACTTCCGTGCCGTCCACTTTGCTGCCAATCATGTTTTTATTACGGAAAAAACCGAAAGCAGTACCTTTGAAAGTGTTCGTACCAGATTTTGTCACCGCATTTACACTCGCACCAGTGAATCCCGCTTGAGTCACATCATAAGGAGCGATTGCTACGTTGATTTGCTCAAGAGCGTCGAGTGAAATCGGTTGTGCATCCGCTTGACCACCTGGCGTAGAGGCGTCCAAACCGAATGGATTATTAAAAATAGTACCATCCACTGAGAAGTTATTGAACTGATCATTTCGACCTGCGAATGAACCACCTTCTGAAGCCATTGGGTTCAAACGGGTAAAATCCGCTTGCGAACGGCTGATGGTCGGTAAAGCCGCCAAAGTTTGAGCATTGATAGATGTTTCAGCACCTGTACGGTCGGCACCCATAATATCATTGCGTTTGCTCGTCACTGTTACAGCCTCCAATTGCGAAGTAGAAGAAACAAGCGTAATTTTTAAGTTGGTTTTTTGATTCAAATTCAGATACGCATCGTTTTGTTCTGAATCTTTAAAACCAATAAAAGTTACCTTAATCGTGTAAGGCCCACCAACGCGCATATTCGGAATGGTAAATAAACCATCCTCACGGGTAATAACACCATAACGGGTTCCCGAAGGCACGTGTGTAGCGACAACCGCTGCACCAATAAGCGTTTCGCCCTTTTCATCAGAAACCACACCGTTTAGGGTAGCAGTCGTGACTTGTGACCATGCAGTGGCACTGACAAGCATGGACATTAATAAACA
>JANPHO010000181.1:0-1780 GCA_031424515.1 Saprospiraceae bacterium | reverse complement strand
TAATGGTTATTGGTTATTAGTTGTTGGTTATTCTACCAACAACTAATAACCAACAACCAACAACTATCTTCTCGGTTTATATTTTGATTTATCAAGTATCATTTGAGCGTCTTTGATGCTGAGGAGTTGAGCCACCGAAACCTCTGGATTGCGCTTCATAAACTGCTTGATGATTTGCCAACCAATGTAATTACCCGTTTCGCCGGGAGATTCTGGCGGCATACCTGGGGAGTTGGGGCTTGGTGTGATGAGTTTGGCTATCTTTTTAAAATTGCTTTCATATACCACATTATTCTTTAAAAAACTTGCCCAAATACCCGATTCATTCTCTTTGCACCACTTCGTTTGAGCCGCTGAATAACCAAATTTAATGCTATCAGGTGTATTGGGTAGCAGCAAATCGAGAAGGTACAATTGCTTACCGTTGTGCACAATAATATCCAACATTTTATTACCTCCTTCACTGCCGACCATTTGAGCAATTTGCATGCGCATGGCTTTGGCGGTTAAATGTTCGGGCGTCAAAGTACGGCGCACGTAACTGTATCGGAGATTTTCCACGTTTTCATAATCCGCGTGTTTTTCACCGAGGTAAAAATCCAAACCAATACCGATTGTATCTTTTCCAAAAGGAAAAACATCATAATTGTATTGTGAAACGAAAGTGATAAAAGTCAAATTAGGCTGTTGCGGGAAATAATATTTATAAAAACGAGCGGCTTGCTCCAGTTCTTTTTTATAACGGTCAAAATTTTTGAAAACAATTTGAGTTGTATCCGCCGTTTTACGGACAAAAGAATCCGTTAAAAACTGCCTCACCATGCCGTAATACTGAGGGGGGACTTCCTTAGGTTGCTTGGCGGCGATGATGGCGCCAAAAAATTGGTCAGCCACTTTGGGATACTTCGCTTCAAGATTTTGGATACCCGAAACCGCATTATTGGTATCAATGGCAAATAAATCTTGTTCAAATCGTAAAATAGTTACGGGTGCTTGGATATTAGAAACATCGGGCGTGTTTTTGTCATCTTCATCATTGCCACAACTGGCGATAAAAGATGCAATAGATATTAGAATTAAAAACTTTAAACTTAGACTTTTCATATTTTTAATTAAAAACTTTGGACTATTAAAACCAATTTCAAATGATTTGAGACCCTACATGATATTTTATAAACACGAATTACACCAATTAATACACGAATTATTCTAATTTAGATTTTGACAAATTGCCCGAAGGGGCAATTTAGAGCAAATAGCAATATAACTAATTGGTTAAATTCGTGTATTAATTGGTGTAATTCGTGTTCCTAAAAAAAACAATCTCAATCGAAACTGAATACAGATAAAATACTCATTTTGTTACAAAAAAAATCACCCCCTCAGTATGAAGCGGTGAATTTTTTAAACGTTCAGTTTATATATTTTATTTTAACTAAAATCAATCTCCGTATTATCGCCAATATTTAAGCTACGTTTTATCCCTCGAATGGAGGTATCGCTACCGACGACAGATTTATTCAAAATAATTTCTTTTAAATACGAATACGAGCCAATTATCGAATCTTGGATGATGGACGCATCTATTTTAGTATTATCGGCAATAGTGACGTAGGGGCCTATGATAGAATCTTTTATCTCGCAACCATCGCCAATACTGACGGGGTGCACAATAATGGTGTTTTCAAAAGACGGCAAATCCACGTCATAAACATTGTTTTTTTCTAAAAGAGTCTTATTGGTTTCTAATAAAATCTCCTTTTTACCACAATCAAACCAA
>JANPHO010000180.1:0-10013 GCA_031424515.1 Saprospiraceae bacterium | reverse complement strand
AGCAGGAATCGAATTTGCTTTTACAGCCCAAGGGTTGAAGGATAAAAAAGACTTTTTAAAGCAAATCCGTACCGCTATTGAAAACGGATTAAGCGAAGCTGATGCCTTAAAAGCATTGACCGAAACTCCTTCTAAGATGTTGGGAATCAGCGATTTAGGAAATCTGAACAAAGGTAGTTTTGCTAATTTTATCATTACCTCTGCTCCTGTTTTTTCAAAAGAAAGTAAAATATTCCATCACTGGGTGCAAGGAAAAGGATATATCATCAATGACATGGATAAGCCAAGTTTGGAAGGCACTTATAGCTTTCAGTTTGGTAATAATGTCTATAAAATGATGCAAATATCAACAACTGGCGAAACGATGGTTTATAAAACGGATTCCGTTAAAACCAAAGCTGATATGAGCCAAAGCCGTAGCAGCGTTACTCTTTCTTTTACGCCATCTGGTGAAAAAGAAGTGGTGCGTTTATCGGGTTCATATGAAGGTGGTTCGATGCGTGGTCGAGGTCAATTAGGAGATGGCACATGGGTGAATTGGGCAGCCGACCCAATGGCTTTTACGGGTAAAACGGACGCCAAACCCGAAGCTAAAGCCAATGTCAATACAGCTCCATCGGCGAAAGGCGATATAACCTATCCATTTGGTGCTTATGGGCGAAAGGAATTGCCCAAGTCAGAACGTGTTTTATTTAAAAATGCCACCGTCTGGACTAATGAGACTGAGGGGGTATTGAAAAATGCGGATGTATTGATAGAAAACGGTAAAATTTTACAAATTGGTAAAAGTTTGACCGCCACCAACGCAAAATCAATTGACGCCACTGGAAAACATTTAACCGCGGGCATATTGGACGAACACAGCCATATCGCTATATCTAAAGGCGTCAATGAGGGGACTCAAGCATCCACTGCCGAGGTGCGCATCGCCGATGTTTTGAATTCAGAGGATGTTAATATTTATCGTCAATTGGCTGGAGGTGTCACTTCAAGCCATTTATTGCACGGCTCGGCGAACCCAATTGGTGGTCAGACCCAATTGATAAAACTCCGCTGGGGTTACGAACCTGAAAAGTTAAAATTTGAAAAATGGGATCAATTCATCAAATTCGCTCTTGGTGAAAACGTAAAACAATCCAATTGGGATGTTCCCGATAATCAGCGAGTTCGTTTTCCACAAACGCGCATGGGCGTAGAGCAAGTCTTTGATGATCATTTTCAAAGAGCAAAAGAATATGCTACTTTGCGCAAATCAGGTAAAACTTTCAGAAAAGATATTGAGTTGGAATGCATAGCCGATATTTTAGAAAAAAAATGCTTTATCACTTGTCATAGCTACGTGCAAAGTGAAATCAATATGCTCATGAAAGTAGCTGAAAAGTATAATTTCAATGTCAATACTTTCACCCATATTTTAGAAGGATATAAAGTAGCTGATAAAATGGCAAAGCACGGCGTAGCAGCCGCTGGCTTTGCTGATTGGTGGAGTTATAAATTGGAGGTTTATGAAGCTATTCCGCAAAATGCTTCCATGATGAATAGTCAAGGCGTTTTAACTGCTATCAACTCCGATGATGCTGAAATGGCACGCCGCCTCAATCAAGAAGCTGCCAAAAGCATTATGTACTCCAATATGAAGGATGAAACTGAGGTATGGAAATTCGTCACCCTCAATCCTGCTAAAATGCTGCACGTGGATAATCGCGTTGGTTCTATCAAAGTGGGCAAAGATGCCGATGTGGTATTGTGGTCGGATAACCCCCTCAGTATTTACGCTAAAGCAGAGCAAACTTACGTGGATGGTATCAAGTTTTTTGATAGAGAAGAGGATAAAAAAATGCAAGCAGACATTCGTACCGAGCGCGCACGCTTAGTCAATAAAATGCTAAAAGCTAAAAAAGGTGGCGCCCCTACGCAACCATCCGCAGCCAAGGCAATGAAGCTATATGAGTGTGAAGATGCGGAGGATGAATTGAGGGATTAAAGTGAAGTTTACCCCCTCTAAAGTATGTTTTTAATATTATCTGCTTTTCAAATTTAAATAAAAAATGAAAAAATACATATCAATATTTTTATTCAACACATTGATTTTCAATACTTTAGAAATCAATGCCCAAGTAATCCCCACGCCCGCAGCCAATCAGAGTGAGACAATTTTGATTATGAATGCAAAAGCGCACATAGGCAACGGAAAGGTAATTGAAAACTCTGTGATAGGTTTAGAAAATGGTAAAATTATCCTAATAGCTGATGCAACTACCGTGCGAATTGATGGTTCAAAATATAAAAAAACCGTGAATGCAAGCGGGAAGGACGTTTATCCAAGCCTTATCGCACCCAATACGCCATTAGGTTTGGTGGAAATTCAGAGCGTCCGCGCCAGTGTTGACTTGACTGAAATCGGTCAGATGAACCCCTCAGTACGCAGCATTGTAGCCTACAATACGGACTCACAAGTACCACCCACGGTGCGTTCAAACGGTATTCTTTTGGCTCAAATAGTGCCACAAGGCGGCACCATAAGTGGTCAATCGAGCATTGTAGAATTGGACGCTTGGAACTGGGAGGATGCAGGCTATAAAATGGATAATGGCATGCATTTGCGCTGGCCAGGTCTTTACAGCAATGCTTTTGATTTCGCTTCGAGCAGTGTTTCAGTGAAAAAAAATGAAAAATATAATACGGAATTGAACGAAATTGATGCCTTTTTCAAAGAAGCTCAAGCTTATACCAAAAAGGATAATCCAATGCCTAAAAATCTCAAATTTGAGGCAATGCAAGGCGTTTTTAATGATAAAAAGGCACTGTTTGTGCATTGCAATTTAGCAAAAGAGATAAATGAAGCTGTCCTATTTGGTAAAAAATATGGTTGTAAAACTGTCATTGTAGGTGGAAAAGACGCATGGATGGTTACTGATATTTTAAAAGCTAATAATATATCTGTTGTACTCAGCGAAACGCAAGACCTTCCCTCTCGCAATGATGATGATATAGACCAAACTTTTAAAACCCCTGCCATGCTCAAAGCTGCCGGCGTCTCATTTTGCATGAGTGTGAGTGGGGGTTGGCAAACCCGTAATTTACCTTTGATGGCGGGTCAAGCAGTAGGTTTTGGATTGGCTTATGAAGATGCTATATCGGCGATGACTTCCGAAGCCGCTAAAATTTTAGGTATTGATGCCACAGCGGGCACTTTAGAAGAGGGAAAAGACGCTACCCTTTTCATTTCCGAAGGAGATATATTGGATATGCGGACGTCAAAAGTGACCAATGCCTTCATCCGTGGTAAAGAAATTGACCTCGATAACAAAGGCAAACAGCTCTATCGCCGTTTCCAAACGAAGTATGATAGACAAGGTAAAAAATAAAATACCTTTTTAAGGGTTTAAAAATCCGAGGCTTTGCGGCTTCGGATTTTTTTTTGAGGCACCTTAAGGTTCAAAATCAGTTTTATACTGAGGGGGGCTTGGAACTCCATATCATTTTTAAATAATACACGTTTAAAATACAACAATTGATAATTAGCTTTTTAAATTTGTCCTTTCTATTTTTTATCGAAAAATTTTATAATCAACGGTTTACAAAGTACATAAATCATTATGCATGGTTGAGGCTTATATATTTGATGCACTTCGCACCCCACGGGGTAATGGAAAACAGACTGGCTCGCTACACCAAGTAAGGGCTATCGAACTTTTGACAACCGTTTTAAGAGAACTTCAAGAACGGCATCAATTGGATACTGCGCAGGTGGATGATGGCATTTTCGGCTGCGTCACGCCTGTAGAAGACCAAGGCGGGAACATCGCTAAAGCGGCTCTCCTATTCGCAGATTGGGATTATAGCGTGGGTGGCATGCAAATAAATCGTTTTTGCTGCTCAGGATTGGATGCTGTTAATCTGGCAGCAATGAAAATCCGTTCAGGTCTGGAAGATTTGATAGTGGCAGGAGGTGTGGAAAGCATGAGCCGAGTTCCTATGAATCATGACGACGGGCCTATTCTCTATGACCCTGATGTGGTAGGTAAAATTAATTACCTCCCCCAAGGTGTGGCTGCGGATTTGATAGCCACTATTGAAGGTTTTAGTAGAGAAGATGTTGATGCTTTTGCTTTACAATCGCATAATAGAGCCGCAGCAGCCCAACGCAATGGTTATTTTTTAAAATCTATCATTGAAATAAAAAATAAAACGGGGCTTACCATTTTGGATAGGGATGAACACGTCAGAAGCAATACATCATTGGAAGCTTTGAGTGGATTAAAAGCCTCTTTTGCTGAAATAGGTGAAATCGGATTTGATGCGATGGCACTCAAAAAGTACCCCTCAGTAGAAATGATTAATCACGTGCATACGGCAGGCAATTCTTCTGGCATTGTGGACGGTGCTGCTGCTGTGTTAATTGGCAATATTGAAAAGGGCAAAATGCTTGGATTAACACCCCGCGCTCGTGTCATAGCTACGGCGGCAGTTAGCACTGAGCCTACCATTATGCTCACAGGTCATGTAGCGGCGGCTAAAAAAGTTTTATTAAAAGCAGGACTCACTAAAAAAGATATTGACCTTTGGGAAGTGAACGAGGCTTTTGCTGGGGTAGCTCTTAAATTTCAAAAAGATTTGGACATTGATGATACCATTATGAACGTAAATGGAGGCGCTATTGCCTTAGGACATCCACTGGGTGCAACTGGTGCAATGCTATTGGGGACGGTATTGGACGAGCTTGAAAGACGCAATATGAAACGTGCTCTAATTACACTATGTGGCGGCGCCGGCATGGGTGTTGCAACAATTATTGAAAAAGTGTAGAATTAACAAATTTATATATACCCCTCAGTAAAAAGTCGCTTTTTTTGATAATAGTATCATAAAAGCGGCTTTTTAATAAAAACTATACTATTAAATACTAAATCTGTCATAAAAATCCTTTTTAAAAGATTTAATAAGAACGAAACACTAAAACATATCTCTCCAATAATTTCCTATTAAACAGTTTTTAAAAATATATCATATAAAAAATACCTTTTTAAATATGTTTTGCACGGTATTTGCAATTGTATATCAGGTGTACTGAAACTATTCATATTGTACACTCATTAAGAAATAACATCTTAGTATTAAGCAGAACAGAGATTGATGAGAGGTTGGATTGAGCTACTTATTTTATGCCTCATAGTTTTAGGAGGATGCAATCGTCGATTGGCTGACTCGGGTGACGCCGACTCTGCACTAATGGACGTTGTAGCCAATAAGGTAGATTCAGTTATCAATCCTGCTGATAATTTTTTTGATTGGGCAAATAATGGCTGGTTCAAAGCTTTTCCAATGCCCCCAAGTGAAAGTCAATGGGGAATAGAGGCTCTTGCGTCTGAAGAAATATTTCAAAATACCATCAATATTTGCCGTAATGCTTCTTTGCAGCCTGCTATGATTGGTACTTTAGAACAAAAAATAGGTGATTTATGGGCTACTGGTATGGACACAATAAGTATAGAAACACAAGGTATTAATCCTATTTTACCCTTTATCAAGAAAATATCCACCGTTAAAAATATAGATGAGCTATTCGCAATTTCAGGAGAACTCTACTCTTACGAAGTAAAATCGTTGTTTCACGCTTATGTGTATCAGGATAAAAAATACAGTGATAAATATGCTTTTTACTTAGAGCAAGGCGGATTGGGCTTATTTGATAGAGAATATTATGTCAATGATAGTAAAGCGAATATGAAAATTCGCTGGGAATATGTTCAATATATTAAAAGAGCTTTTATGAATATTGGTGAGTCGGAGCGTACCGCCCAGATTCATGCGAGTTCCATACTTAAAATTGAGACTTTCCTCGCTAAAAAGCATTTAAATCTTGAGGATTTACAAAATATACAAAACAGTTATAATAAATATTCGATAGGAACACTTGAAAAGCAGACCCCCTCAGTACCTTGGAAGGTAATGTTCAAAAATATGGGCTTGCCCGTTGACTCTATTCTGGTAGATGATATTGGCTTTTTAAAACAAATCAATGAGGGCATACAGATTTTTCCTTTAGAAGATTGGAAGTGCTATCTCAAATTTTGGCTCATCAATACTTATTCTGTTTACCTTCCTAAAAAATTTGGAATTAATCAATTTCAGTTTTACGGCGGCGTACTTGAAGGAAGAAAGCAAGCCAAAGCGAGATGGAAATTCCTACTTACTGAAGAAGAGCGATTATTGGGTGAAGGCATTGGGCATTTGATAGTGAAAGATGTTTTTCCCGAAAAAACGAAAAAACGCTATTCAGCGATGGTTGATGGCGTAAAAGAAGCTTTTAACGAGACCATCATGGAAGCCGATTGGATGAGCGCTCCTACTAAAATAGAGGCTTTAAGGAAACTAAAAGCCATGAAAAAAAAGGTAGGATATCCTGATAAATGGAAAGAATTTGACGGAATGAATATCAGCAGAGAGAGTTTCGCTCAAAATATTCTTTCGGCTAAACAATGGTGGTTCAAAAGATCAATGGCCAAACTGACAAAGCCTGTTGATCGTTTCGAATGGAATATTACACCTCAAGAGTATAGTGCATACTATAGCGTTGCCAATAATGAAATCGTGATTTCGGCATCCATCCTATCTATCCCGGGCTTTTCTGACGACCAAATAGATGATGCTGTAGCTTATGGTTGCATCGCAGGTTCAACTATTGGACATGAAATAACGCATGGTTTCGATATGGAAGGTAAGGAATACGACCTCAACGGAAACTTACATAGATGGTGGCGTTCAGAAGACTCCATAAAATACATGGAAAGGGTTCAACCGCTAATACAGCAATACAACAAATATATTGCTATAGATTCTATTCACTGCAATGGTGCAGCCACATTAGATGAAAACATTGCCGATTTGGGCGGTATTACTTTGGCATTAAAAGCTTTTAAGAAAACCGAACAATATAAACTTGGTAAAAAAACAGCTGGATATACGCCTTTACAAAGGTTTTTTATGGGCTATGCTTTAGGTTGGATGAATATAACTACCAAAGAAAGGTTGACACGACAAGTCATTGCTGATAATCATTCACCCACAAAATGGCGGGTTAATGGTGTTTTGTCAAATATCCCTGAATTCTATGAAGCATTTTCGGTAAAGCCACACAATAAGATGTGGATACCACCCCATAAAAGAGTCAAAATATGGTAAATTATAGCTGAAACTCCTTTTAAAACATCATCAAATGCATGAAAATACTGTAATGCAAATTGTGGTGGCGCAAGATACGCTCAAAGAGTAGCAGCAATGAACACATAAAGTATAAATCACATAATGAAACATAACTATATTTTATACATTTTTCTGCTTACATCCATCTGCCATTTCCGAATGTCAGGACAAAAAATTATTGAAGGCTATGTATTTGATGTTGAAAAGAATACACCCCTCAGTGGTGTATTGATTTATGCTAAAAATACAGTAAGAACAGTCACTACTGATCCTTCGGGTAATTATAGAATTATTATTCCTGAAAAAGCAGATATTTTGGTGTTTAGTTTTAATGGTTATTCTAAAAAAGAGGTCAATATCAAGGGCAATGTAAGGGTAGAGGTAGGCTTACGCAGTTTTTCATCCAATGAGACTGAAAGTGTGGTGGTAATTGGTAGCCGTGACCAAACCCGAACAAAAGGTGAAACATACGTAGCTGTAGATATAATTCCGATTAAAGACGTTGTGAATGAATCAGGATACATTGAGCTGAGTCAAATATTACACTATTTTGCTCCTTCCTTCAATGCCAATAAACAATCTGGAGCTGACCTTGCTGACCACGTTGACCCTGTATCACTGAGAGGATTAGGCCCCGACCAAGTTTTATATCTTATTAATGGAAAACAGTATATTAATTCTTCCATCATAAATGTTTTTGGCACTAAAGGCAGGGGCAATGTAAGTACCGATCTAAATGCAATTCCCGCCTCAGCGATTGAACGAATTGAAGTACTAAGAGATGGTGCAGCCGCTCAATATGGGTCTGATGCCATTGCAGGGGTTGTCAATATTGTATTAAAAAAAGCTAAAAATGGTACTTTTGGTGCTTTAAATTATAGTAAGAATATTACAGGTTGGGGCAAAAGTTTGAATTACGAGAATAACGGTAAAATAGTATCTAAAACTATAGATGGTTCTAAAACCAATGCTTCCCTTACCCATAGTTTTAGCATCAACAAAGGTAATATGACCGTTTCTGCTAATTACTTTTCAAGGGATTTTACCAAAAGATCTGCCCACGATTCCGTATTTTCTGACAATTATAGAGAAGGCTTTGGAGATGCTAAAAAAGCGTCACAAAGTATTTATTTTAGTGCTGAACATCCAATACGGAAAGGCATGTTTTATATGTTTGGAGGCATACAGTTGCGCCAAACAGAGGCTTATAATTGGTCCGTATCGTCAGAAGACACTTTACGAAATGTGTATGAAATATACGCTGATGGATACAATCCGCATCTTCTTACTCATATACTCAATAGCAATATCAGCACTGGATATAAAAATAAAATTAAAAATTGGAATACCGATATTAGTGTGAGCCATGGCAATAATAAGGTATCCATTAACGCTGAAAATACTCTCAACCCTTCGTTACTTCAAAAATCACCTACTTCATTTTATATCGGAAGCTATAGATTTAATCAATTTTCTATAAATTTGGATATTAATAAAAAGTTTTCTAATGTATTAAATGGGCTTAACCTTGCTTTTGGGTCCGAATATAAAAGAAGTCATTATAGTATCCTGAATGGCGATGAAAAGTCATGGCGCAATTATATGCCCACTCCTCTCATAGTAACCAATACTAATGGAAAAAAAGATACAATTTTAAAAAATGGAACGGCTCAAGGCTTCCCAGGCATAAGTACAGCCGATGCTTTGACTTCTGAAAGAACCAACCTTGGCTTTTATGGCGATGCAGAGATTAAAGTTACACCCAAGCTTGGCGTAGCAAGTGCATTCAGATTTGAGAATTACTTGGATTTTGGAAATGCTTATGGTGGTAAACTCGCTGCCCGTTATAATTTTAATAAAAAATTATCACTTCGTATTTCTACTCAAACAGGTTATAGAGCACCCTCTTTAGCTCAATTAAATTTTCGCTCAACTATAAATGATGTTGATGAAAAAGGAACTCAATTTGAAAAAATTATATCAAATAGTCAAAGTACAGTTGCACGTCAACTTGGAATTCCACAATTAAAAGCTGAGACTTCACTAAATAATGGATTAGGGTTGAAATTTAGCCCAAATGAACAATTGAGTCTCTCTGCTGATGGTTATTACATTCAGGTTAATAACCGTATTGTGCTATCAAGCCCGGTTGGACAAGACAACGAATTAATTGGCAAGTACTTAAAATATATCAATATAAAAACAGCTCAATTTTATATCAATGCACTCAATACCGAGACTAAAGGATTAGATATTGCAGCATCTTATAAAACGAATATTGGAAAAGGGAAAATCAATATGTCTATTTTAGGCAATTTCAATAAAATGACAATCTCTTCAATCCGCACAGATGAAAGTTTAAAAGGGAAATTAAAAGAAATTATTAGTTATCGCGAACAGCAAATCATTACGGCCGCGGCTCCACTCCATAAATTTCACTACAATTTTAACTATCAATACAGTAAAAGCAGTTTAAATCTAAATATGACCTATTTCTCGAAAGTGGAAATAGCACCTAACACTTTTAAACCTGGTGAGAATTTTATTTTTAAGCCCCGATTATCAACAGATATTAGTTTTAGCTATAAATTACATAAAAATTATACTTTTTTAATTGGCGCAGATAATATATTTGATGTGTATCCGACAATCCAAGAGCCGTACACAACTGATACTGGAGGTCCCTGGGAAAGTGTTCAACAAGGATTTAGTGGTGCTTTCTTTTTTACGCGCTTTGCTTTTAACTTTTAGATTCTAATTAAAATTCATTAAAAATAGAACTAAAGCATAAAATACTGAGGGGGTAA
>JANPHO010000179.1:0-38066 GCA_031424515.1 Saprospiraceae bacterium | reverse complement strand
TTATCTTTAGTCCGATGGGCATGGCGTAAAAGGAAATAATCGAATATATTTAAATGCTTATTGAGATAAATCGCTAAATTTGGGAATAATTTTTTCAATTTTTCGTACATATCGGCTGCCATCACTGTCCGTTGTACGGGTTTCAATGGCGTAAAAACGCTCGTTTCATTCAAGCGAAAAACAGCACAAAGGTCTTTCAACTTAAGTGCATACCCCCCACTCGCCGACAAAAGCGACAAATACAAAGGGCGGTCACTCAAAGGCATATCCGCAATGCGGTCGAGCCATTCATCCGATTTAGGTTTTCTGAAAACAATTGTGCAGGTATGAAAAAAAGTCTCTTGCGCAAAATCTTCAACGGTGAAACGGTTGTCCCCTTTATCATTATACACTTCTTCAAATTCATCCCTTTCTTCATGGTAATTCTTACGACCGGTAAAGCAGGCCGTCATATTCTCATCTTTTTCAAGTGCATCAATTTGTTTTTGCAGTTTGAATTCGTCAATCCAGTAGTCATCGCTTTCCAATAGAGCCACGTATTTACCTCTGCACGCTTTTATGCCTCTGATATGATTTTTCATCATACCCAAGTTAGGGCCAGCGGGCAATAGGCGTACAACATCGGGATAGCGTTGTACATAACCCTCACAAATGGCGCGTGTACGGTCTTTGCTGGCATCATCACCAATCACTATTTCAAAGGGGAAATTGGTTTTTTGCGCTAAAATACTGTCCAAAGCTTGCTCGATATATCGCTCTTGGTTGTACGCAATGATGGACACACTGACAAGCGGCTCGGATTTTTGCTTCGTTGGCTGTAATGTTGGTGTGGGGCTTATTTGTATCATTTGATATTTTTTATTGGGCGTTTAATAGCCTTTTATTAATATTTCGACAATAACAGATGATTAAAATTGTCGGGTTTTATTGGAAAAATGAAAAATATAGTTTTACTGAGAGGGTAAGCTATGTCATAAAACGCGCTAAAGCGCTCGCTATTTTTAGATGTACCTTTTTAAATTTGAGTTCATTACTGGTATAAATATTAATGGGCGAAGTGACATAATCCAAAAAAATACGGTCAGTTGGCGACGGGCGTTGACCGTTTTTAACGACATATATAAGCCAGTTTTTCTCCCATGGTTTGGTTTTACTGGCTGCATGAGACATAATGTAACCTACGCCTTGAAAATCCATCCCGCTATTATCCACTATTGAAAGCGTCTCATTGGTCACATCTTTGGCAATATTCAAAGCATCTTGATCGGTGCGGTTAAACATATAATTACGTCCTTGCAAGCCGGATGCGACATCTCCTTTGTGGCTATTGTGTAGATCAGCTTTGATGCGTTCCATATCTTCTAAGACCAAATTTTGTACATCTCGCCAAGTTTCTAAAAAGCTTTTGGCTTCTCGATTAAGCCCTAAAAAACCACCATTCACATACTGGCTGCTATCTCGACGGACTGTAATCCCATATTTTTTAAAATATTGTACCCATTGATGGCGCAAAGGATGGCTCGTTGGGAGTGGCGAATTGACATCTTCACAGAGTGCAACACCATAATCCGTCCATTCTTCAAAATAACTCATCGGGCATTTTATGATAATATCACAATCTATGTAAAAAATCTTTTTAGCATTCGTTTGATATTTTTCTAAAATGTCAAGCATGAAATCGGGCTTACAATAAGGTAAAAAAGCTTCTTTAGGGAATTTTATAAAGTTTATTTTTAGATTCTCACACACCGTCATGACCTCTGCTAAATCATTTTTAGATTCAATAACAGCCCACGGTGGCAGTGTGCCCTTATAACCTATCCAAATTATGCCTTCATAACCTTGTCGATGCAAAGAATTGACCAAAGCTGCTACTCCTTTGTGGTAGTGCCCTTCAAAAACCGTACAGATAGTTGTTATATTTTGCATTTATTTGTAAACGCTACTTTTTTGAAGTTCTAAGATGAATTCTACCATTCGCCGAATGTCTTTTTCTTCAAGGCGATGATCAATGGGTATGGGAAGAAGTTTATCGACCAGTGATTTTTCGAAATTAAAACCAGGGTTATCTCTCTCTAAAATTTCTGACCAGAAAGTAGGGATATATATTTTATTTTCATATAACTCTTCTTTTTCGATAGGAAAATCTAAAAGTAAAGGATAACAAAATGGTACCACCGAAGGCAATAAATCAAAAAGTGTCGGGGACATTTTATTGATGTGTCGAAAAGCATTGCTCAATCTTCTGAAATTCCTCTTTCGGGCGCGTATGACATCGGGAAAATCTACCCCATACAGAATACGTTTTGTTAGATCAGACATGCCTGCCCGTGTCGACGTTTGGGTTGCTTCATTTTCTTGAAAGCACTTGAATGCTTCATCATGGTTACCACAGAACGATAACCAAAGATGATCCGTGACAGAGGGGCTGATAGGGGCAAATGAATCCTCTAAATACTGAGGGGAGTATAGAAAACCACCATCAGGCACGCCGAAAAATTTCCGAGCAGAATTGAAAGCCCAAGTTACACCATACGATTTTTCAAAAAATGCGTGTGTGTTATCGATGACCAATTGCTCTCCGAGTAATTTTGACAATTTTCGAGCTGTCTGATTTTTCAATCCAAAATAATTGATAAAAACAAATAACTCAGAATCGGCAAGTAAAGGAATACCGATGGGGTCAAAATTTGAATTGATTGCGTAATACTCAAAAGGAATTTTTAACTCCTCCAAAGGCAGTACCAGTTTATCACAACAATAAAATGGAACAAAGACTTTGGTGGGTTTTACCCTTTCTAATAGAACTTTAAAACACACCCTACCGTTAGCAAGTGCTAATGCAGAATCATGGTAAAGAGATCCTTTTTTAGGCAGTTCTAACTCAAAAAAACCACCAAGAGGTTTTTTAAGAATATCCATTGGCTTCAAATGAGATTGTACTCGCTTAACATAATCTTGACATCATTGGGAGTATTATACATCAGTACATCTAAGATTGATAAACCCGCAACGAATTCAGGAGAGTTTTGCTCATAGGTTTTTAAAATCGGTTTTATGAAACAAAGATCAATATTGTGCTTTTTAAAGTCGTCTTTACAGAATAGGTTTTGTCCGCCTATTGCGTTGATGTAAGTATCTGCTCCTTCTTGACGGCAAATATCAATGACTCTTTTTGCTAATTTTAATTCCTTATTGTCATAAAGTCCAATGCTTTGTGATAAGTTTTTCTCGAGGTTCAAATATTTAAAAGTATGTTCAATACTGTTAATGGCTACATCTGAAATAGAATGATTCGGCGCACCTTTTAATATTTCATCAATCCAAGGATAAACGGCGTCAAAAAAGGGTGCTTTGTGGTAGGCAAGCCAAATTTTCTTTGAAAGCTTATTTTGCCAATCATTGGGCTGCTCGGATATTATAGTCTCTTTGATACTGGTAGACGAGCTAATATGCTTTATTGGCAAACCAAAACGGTGCTTTTTACCTTCCAATAAGATATTATTTCTATTAATCCAGCCTTGTTTAATAAATCCTAAATCGTTACAAAAAATGAATTTATCTACTGCGTTGATAAGTTGAAAGTATCCGATATACGGTAGAAAATAGGGTTGCATCAGTGCTATTTTCATTCAAATAAAGGCTTTAAAAAATATTGTTTTTTGAATTTTTGAGGGAAATGTCGGTTTTTGAAAAGTTTAAAACTTTATTGTGTTGTTTGTTCAGTATTCAAGCGGCTTATTTAGTAATAGTCCTAAAATAGCGCTCGTTTTATGGTTAAAAATGAGGTAAGCATCGCAGTATGAATGCTTAAAGTTGAAAAGCAAACTGAATATTGTAGTATTGGATAATGTTTTCAATATGGTTAAAATGATTACTGGCTAATCACTTTTAATTTGTAAATCTTATCTAAAATATGTGTTTTGAGTAATAAATACTGAGGGGGTGATCAATCAACTGTATATCATTTTTTTATGGCTATTCACTGGGTCTTTTAATTTTTAAAAGAATCATAGCAAGCATTTTTAGATTGATTAAACGCTAAAAAAGTCTTGCTATGATTATAAAAAAGTCTTATTATTACTTTCTAATGTCTTTGTTCTTAGGAATAAACCACCGTTTTATCTTCTGGAATACACTTTTTTCTTCTTGATAATAATAAGATGAATAAAATCCATAATTATACGAGTTACCCCTTTCTTGCCTAACGTCATTTAATAAAATATTGATATTAGGAAGCTTCTGGAGAGAATTCACCTCACTCAAAAACTTAAGGTGCGATGTATTTGAAACGCCGTAACGCAAAATGTATAATGTCTGACCAATAAAATTTTTCAATAAAAACGTATCAGCAACAACTCCAATCGGCGCACCATCCACTAATACAAAATCATAATTTTTATTACAATAATCAAAGAGTTCCTTTATTTTATCGGTAAGCATCAATTCGGAAGGATTATGAGGAATATTACCACAATCGATATAATCTAAATTAGGCAAGCGGTCATATTTAACTATCAAATTCTTGATAGGCTTTTCCCCATTGAGGAATTGAGCGAGACCATCTTCAGATTTTTTACCTTCTAAGTACATTTCCATTTTAGGTTTTCTCAAATCGAGACCTAAAATAATTATTTTCTTACCCGTAAGAGCGAAGGTCAGGGCTAGATTGACAGCCACCATAGATTTGCCCTCACCACTCACAGTGGAAGTAATAAGTATCGTCCGACTTTTTTGAGATGTCGCTGTATTCTGTAAATTGCTTCTTACTAAACGGAAGGATTCAGCCAAAACTGAGCGGCTATCGTTGATTATCAATTTACCCCGTCTGCCTTTTGCATGAGGAATAAAACCAACAAAAGGTAAGTTAACATGCTTGTCAATATCAGCTCGGTGGTGTATTTTACTATTAAATAGGTCTTTCAGATACAATCCAAAAATGGGAATTGCCAGACCTAAGAATATGTAAAATATGCCCATTTGCAAAGGCTTTGGCGAAACTATGCCTCTATTAACTGCTCGCTCAAGCAGGCGAGAGTGGGCAACTTGCGCCGCAACATTTAAGGCTACTTCTTCTCTTTTTTGGAGTAAAAATAAAAATAAAGTCTCTTTTATGCCTTTTTCACGCATAATTTGAGTCAATTCACGCTCATTGGTTGGCATCATCTTGATTTGATTATCCAGTGGAATAATCTGTTGGCGATACCTCTCTTTTTGCTCGTTGACTTCTTGCTTGATAGTTTGAACACTTATAAGGATATTATTCTTTAAATTTCTTAAAGACTCATCATAAGTGCTTAAAATTGGATTACCTTCTTTAGCAGATTCAAGCATTTCGTTCCGCTTTGCAATAATATCATTGTACTTACCAATTAATTGAATAAGTGGGTCACTTCCCAGAACTTCACCGCTATATGGTAATGGTCTGTATTTACCCGTTACTGAGTTATCGGAAATAATGCTTTCGATATTAGAAACCAGCTTTATTCTATCCTCTAAGCCAAAAATTTTCGCTTCTATGGTATTAGATCTGCCGATTAGATTATTCGCAATTTCAGGAATCATAATGGGCAAATCCCTGTCTTTTTTGAAACCTTCTTCTTGTTTTTCAACGCTGTATAACTCGCTGGCGACGTAGCTCAAACGTTGTTGAATAAAATCCATTGTTCGGCGCCCGGCGTCATTCTTCGTTTCCATTATTGATACACCATACTCTCTCACCAACCTGTTTATGATGGCAATTGCGCGCTCTGGGACTTCATCAATCATCGTCACATTAAGGATACTGGAGCGACCCGCTTGGGCTATATCTAATTTTGAGCTAAAATATTTAGCCACACTATAATTATCTCGAACATTTATAATCAAGGGGTATTTGTCATCAAAAGTCCCTATTCTTTTTATGACTAATTCTCTTTTACCATATTTGAATGGCGTATTATAGTTAACTAATTCTGTCTGAGTCTCAGATCTGAATAATGTAAATCTGAGGGAATCGTAATTTTTTATTTTAAGTTGAAATGATTTCTCAGACCCCTCAGTATTCCAATACATTATTTTCAGGGGAGAGTTATCGAATAACTCATTGTTCTTAACTTGACCTTCTTGAATGTATGAAACATTCAAATTTAGAGAGTCGACAATACGCAGCATCAACTCAGTAGAGCCTAAAATTCGGATTTTATCCTCCATAGTAGCCTCTGTCTTATCCATGCCGAATCCTTCTATAATGGCTTCCTTTGATAAAGACTTTTCCATTGAATCTTCTATCAGCACAGAGCCCGTAACTTTGTACTGCTCTTTACTATATCTCATATTTATGTAAAACAATAATCCACCGATAGCTAAACCTATTACTATCCAATACCACTTATTAAGTAAAATAGAATAATAATACATCATATCTTTTGTATCGCTCATTACATTTCTGATGCGTGAGTTGTTGGAAACTGTTTCTTGGGTATGTATTGTATTTTCAACCATTTTGTTTTCAAAAATTTAAGCAGTAAATAAAAGTCAATATAACAGAATATGTAAGATTTGATTTTTTGGAATGCTAACTGTCATCTGATGTCTGTTAAGTGTAATCTTCTCTGTTCTACTACATGTTGAAGTATGAAGCTAAGTGTCCAAGCTATGGCTACAATAAGTGCAATGAGTTGAAATGTTCCAATATTTTTCAGGAGTAATGCTAATAAGATAAACAGAATTGAAATAACCGATAAAAAAGCCGTTGCTTGCATGTGTGTGAATCCAATATTCAAAAGCAAATGATGAATGTGCAAACGATCAGGTTTAAATGGTGAACTCCCCCTTAAAATACGAATTACGAAAACGCGAAGTGTATCAAATAAAGGCAAAATCAACACTGCGATAGCGAATGCCGGACCCGTTCTAATCGCGAAAGGATGAATATTGATTAATTGCCCATTTATTTCAATAAACTGTATTGTAAAAATCGACAACATTAACCCTATCAGCAAAGCCCCTGTATCGCCCATAAAAATGCGGGCAGGCGTAAAATTGTATCGAAGAAAAGCCAACACCGCCCCCGCTAAGGAATAAGCCATTATGGCAAGCACTATTTTATCAGCTAAGTAAAACCATGTCCCGTATGTAAGTGATATGATTACCGCCAAACATCCCGAAAGTCCATTTATTCCGTCTATTAAATTAAAAGCGTTTATGATAACAATGATGGTAAAAATGGAAACCCCAATGCTAAACCATTCAGGTATTTCATTTATTCCCAGAAAACCATGCAGGCTTGTTATCTTGATATTGGCTTTCACAACTACAATAATTGCTGCGATAATCTGCCAAAAAAGCTTTTTTAAGGCTGAAAGAGGCACAATATCATCTTTCACTCCCGCAAGAAATATGACTATAAAAGCGCAGAGATTATATTGTAATACAGAAAACACATTTGAAGGAATCCAAAATATCATAGAAAACATGACACCTGCAAATATACCTATACCCCCTAACGAAGGTGTTTTCTCCGTATGGCTATGACGAGAGCCTGGCTCATCGCATAAGTGCTTCAATCGTGCTACATGAATTATAGACGGCAATACAAAATAGCAGGATAAAAATGCACAGACGAAACTTAAAAAAACATCGTACATGTGTAAGGTTTAAATTTAGGGTATAACAATTGGTGACTAAGGGATAAAGTAAAAAATAGACTAATTGTCAGAGTTTCTTTACTAAAAAATGCTATCATTGTTTTAAAAATAGAAATAGCACGGTTAAAACGGAGATGCCTGTTGAAACAAAAGATAATAATCTACTGGATTTGTCTGCTACAGTATTGACTTTATATTTATTGGGTTCTACAATAACAAGGTCATTCTGTTGAAGATAATAATAATCCGACCGAAATACTTTTGATGATTGTAGATTGATTCTTTTTATGGACCGGCGACCATTTTTTTCTCTAATAACAATAACATTCTCTCGGTTGGAATAAGGTGTCATATCACCAGCTAAACCAATGGCTTCAAAAACGGTCAACCTCTTATTTGTCAAACGAATAGTGCCTGGTTTCAAAACCTCGCCTAAAACACTCACTTTCAAATTTAAGAATCTAATATTGACAACTGGATCTTTCAAATAATTCTTCAATTTATCATACAGTAAAGACTTAGTTTCATTCAAAGTTTTTCTGTTGACATCTATTTTTCCAACTACTGGGAAATCAATAAAACCATCAACATCAACAAAATACCCCATAAGCATTTCGGCTACATTATTCTGCCCTTGTAGCGCTGCACCCATACTCTGTATGTTATTCGACTCAGGATTAAAAGGTTTTGCCGCCTCTAAATTATAACTCGTCACAGTTATGGATAACAAATCATCAGGTTGAATGCGTAAATCTGACTGTTTGATGTTTACTATTGAATCTGTTATATCTGTTTCAGCGGGTAAATCACTCAGATAAAGCAGCTCTTTGTGGGCAACACATGAACTGAAATATAATAAGGCAATAATTAATACTGTTAAGTTAAATTGTTGAGTTTTCATTGTATGATTACTTTATAGTTTGATTTGATCTTACCCCCTCAGTATTGAATGCTCAAAACACTAATTTTTAAGGTAAATTTTCAGAAAGTGATGAACTATTAAACAATTCTTTATTTTTAAAAGGGTAATTATTAATTAAATACAGATTGTACTCCTGAGCCATTCCTTTTTTTATCGCCTCTAAATGCCGTTGATGGTGTAAGTCAGAACCAATAAAGTCGATTAAATTATTTTCTATTAAAAGTTTCGCACAATCACAAATACTGCTTCCGTAATAACCGATGAGCGAAAGTACATTCATCTGAAAAAGACAACCATAAGTTTTAAGTTTTTCAAAATGATATAAGTTATTATTATAAAATCTATAGCGTTCTGGGTGTGCTAAAACGGGTACAAAACCTCTTGATTTAAGAATTGACAAGACTCTGTAAAGATTAATGGGCTCACTTAAATGAGACATTTCAACCAATATGTATTTATCAGCTAAAGTAAGCAAAGGAACTTCTTTCATTAAATTTTGCTCAAACAAGTCATTAATCATATACTCCGCCGCCACCGTCAAATCAATATTAAGTAATTCGTGTTTCATTTGCTTTTTCAAGCGAATCAATCCGTCAAAAATTGTATCCCCATTATTGGGATACAGTTCAGATATATGTGGTGTCGTAATTATTTTCTTAAATCCTAATTCTGCCATTGACCTCAGAAGCTCAATAGAAGTAGAAATATTAGGTGATCCGTCATCAATACCGGGTATTAAATGCGAATGTATATCCACTTCAATATTTTCGAAGTATGGATAAACCTCTAAATCAACTTTTTGACTCTTCTTTGGAAATAAGAAATTCAACATTGTATTATGGATAAAGCTTCGCTATTCATGTGTGCAAACCACATGTCATTTAAATAAAAAACAAAAAAATTACTCGACTCTTTGATGTTATATCAAGAGGCTGCGTATCATGAAAAGCTGAAATGGTTGGCCATTTACCAAGAAGAACTGCTTCTCAGCAAGCACAAGCTGGTAATAGGCCGCTTAGATACTTTTATTACAAAAGCAATTTGTGAAGATGTATATTTTGCTTAATCTCAATAAATTTTAAATTTAAATTAATGAGCCAATTCTACTGCTATTGGTTGCTCTTCCAAAATCATAGCATTTTGTTCGGGCTGAGGCCAATATGGCGTAACATGAGTCCGTTGTTTGAAAACGCGCATTGTTCTGTAAAACGACTTAAATTGTTCTAATTTAACGAGTGGCTTCATCCAAACCGTAAAGAAGTGGGGTTCCAAAGAGTTTTTACGCCACGCAAAGCCATCTTCTTGATTGGCTCTCCATCTATTCTTGAATGACGCGTTGCTCAGCCCTCCTACTCTCATTTTAATAGAAACACCTTGTAGGTAATGAGAAGTAATGCCATGACGATACAGTAATCTCAACATCAATTCATAATCAGCTGATTGTCTGAATCCAATATCAAACCCACCAAATTTATCATAAACACGCTTTTTAACGAAAAAAGTGGGGTGAGGAGGCATCCATCCGTATAAAAATCTTGTGCGCTTAATTAATCCAGCAATCCATACTCGAGTAACATTTTCTGAGTATCCCTGAAAAAATTCCAAATCGCTATAGAGAGAATCGACATTACGAAGTGCAAATGTGTTGGCAATCCTTTCTATTACCATATCATCGGCATAAATATCATCCGAATTCAAAAAACCAATAACATCACCAGTTGCCAATGCAAGCCCTTTATTCATGGCATCATAAACACCATAGTCTGGTTCTGAAACCACTTTTTTAATGTGGCCGAATCTATTGACTACCGACAAAGTGTTATCCTTTGAGCCGCCGTCAATAACGATGTGTTCTATATTAGGGTAGGTTTGAGTTTGGACACTTCTGAGAGTATCGGCAATAGTTTTTTCGCTATTATAAGCGACAGTGATAATTGTGATTAACATGTTTTCTTATTTAATATTCTGGAACAAATGTTGGAAGTCAAATAAATATTTGAACTAACCCAATGATAATTAAGGTAAATTAAATTAAATCGGTTAGCCTATCAGTTTATCCACTGATAAAAGAAATGATTGGAAATATTAGGACAAAAATTTGACGACTTCTAAAATTGGAACAGAATATCCAAAAGAATAACTTGGTAATTGTTGTAACATCATGGTTGATACGTTAAGGGTTCACAATAAATATGGGTTCACTTTCTAATCAAAATAATCATACATTCAACTTAATCATTTTCTAAAATTTATAAATGAATATGTAATATGAATGTCATTTTATGTGATGCAAAGGTAAACAGTATTGACTATTAAAAAATACCCTAAAAAGGTAGTTTTTAAAAAACACAAAAATACAATATTTTATTATCTCAATAAATACAGAATTTGAGGTCTATTTATTACAGATATTTTAAATATAATTTTACGAACAATTTAAATACAATTTTTGTGTTACTTAACAAATTTATGTAAATAATATATAACATTATTTATATTTTTTACTGTAATTACTAATAGTCTATGCTTTTCAAAAAAAATAAAGCAGCATTATAATTCATTCTGCATGATCATTGAATTCGAACAGTTAATTTTTCAAGGATTACATAATATAGTGTTCCGAACAGTCAAGTACTGAGGGGTATCAAACTGCTATTTTCAAATGTCATAAGAATATTGAACTCAGTTGTTACAAGCAAAATAAAGATTTTTTCTTTATTAGTCTTTAAATATCCGTACTTTTGCATTATATTTAAAGAAAAACAAAGAAATATTACGGATTACTTGTTCTGTAGTAGCTGTTTAAGTCTTTCCATTTCGGGCAAAAACAAGCGGTCAATAAGCTCAAATTTGTCCTTATAAGCCTCATATATTTCTTTTTTCACAAATTCTCTATACATGGGGCTAAGTCTGAAATCATCCAAAGTCATATTGGCGACCTCGGGATTGATTCTTGAAAAAGTTGCCTTTACAGACTCCACAGCCTTGTCAGTTACTGAGGGGTCAGCGGAAGTAATTTCTCTAATTTTCTCGTTTTTGGCTTTTTCGTAGGAATCCATGAACTCTTCCAAATCAGCTTTCACCTTGTTTAATCCTAATTTTTGCTTTAAAACAGCCTCTTCTTTCTCCTTTTTTGCTTGTCTTTTCTGCAATAAACCCTTGCCATATCCCGCTCTTACACCAGAAACGATGTAAGGATAGATATTTTTAATATCCGTTTTGCCTTTCACCATCTGGTCTTGAGCGTACAAAAGCACTTCTAAAACTTTAGTTTGATCGAAGCCCTGAACAAAAGACAGAATATCATCATCGCTTGCTTCTTTATCAAATAAATGAAATAATGTCAGAATTTCGGCATTAAATTCAGAAACTGAAGCCCTCTCCTCCCCTACCCCATTCACAGTTTTGGGTTCATCATTCTGCTCAAGTTCAACCTCAACCAACTTAACAGGGCTTACTTTTACCTGTTTTTTAGTACTTAAAGCATCTGCGGATAGTTCCACAAAATCCTTGTCAAAAAGGGTAACTTCTGATTTTGCAAATAATGCCCGCGCTTTTTCTAATATTTCCTTTGCATTGGGGTTATCGTAAATGCGAAAAACGATTTTTTCAATTGGGCTTTTTCTATTGCGGCGAATATCTTCGTATTCAAAACAAATGTCATTTTTTTCTTCCATTTCAAGGCGAGCCGTCTCTAAAACCCGTGCTTTGAAATTTTTGTACAGCAAATATTCATCGGGTGAAATCTCTAAAACCTCCCTTAATTCTTGCAAACCAATTTCTAATTTGCCGAATCGACGATATGATTTGAGCAATAAATACAGTTTTATGGAATATGTACTCCTTAAAACGCGTGTATTCAGGATATGATAATAGAAAAACTCCCCTTTTGTGATTTCTAAAAAATAGGGTTTGAGTTTATCCGAAACCTCTATTTCAACGTAACCGTCGCCGTTTTCATCGAGCATATATTCTGCGCTTGAAAACAAACTTACACCAATAAAATGCAATTTGTTACTGTCCCCACTCCGAGGAATATTGATGTCACGCCGCCGCATATCTTCCATTTGGCGCACATATTCTTTAAAATTATGCGACGAAACCCCTAATTTTACTAAATAATCCCTCAGGTAAAATCGGGCAAAACGCTGTTCGGGGTAATCTTTAAAATAAGCCAACACCTCGAATAAAAACTTCGTCTGTACCAACGACAAACCAAATTTGGCGCGGGCAACTGGATTCCGAAGCACAACCATTTCAGAGTTTTTGAATGGCTGTATGGATTTATTTTCGCTCATTATAGTTTTTTATAAATTCGCTCTATTGCACTGTTTTCTCAAATATTTTTGAAAATGAAATGCTTTTTTTGACCTTGAATATTCAATAATTTATTATTCGGCTACAAATAAAATAAAAAGTAGCCGAATAATCCCAAATATGTAGCCGAATAATTTTCAATATCCCAAATATGTAGCCAAACTGTCCCAAATATGTAGCTCTATCATCCCAAATATGTAGCCGAACTGTCCCAAATATGTAGCCGAATGTGCTTATAAAATATTGATAATCAATAGGTTAAAGGGCACTCCAAATTATACAAATAAAACAAAGAAAATCAAATCACACAAATAAAGAGTTGTGTGATTTTCTTTTTTGAATTTTATTAGCTTAAAAATGAGGCAGAAAAAAATGAAAATTTGCGGAAAGGATGAAAATTTGATGAAAATTTTAAAATCACTCCAACAATACTTAATTGGCCAATTCTTCAATTTTCGATGAACCCAATATATCGTACGGTAGATAGTGATTTCTATTGTTTTCACTGAAGGGTCTTTACATTTAAGGAAATAATCTGCATAAATACAGAATTTTAAAGGAAAAATCCTTAAAATTCTGTATTTATGCAGATTATTTCTTTTAAAGTCTTTAGTCTTTAAATTTATCGAGCAACATTGTCAATATCAAACCTTTCATTGTTTGACCATTGCGTTCCGTTTCCGCTTTCATTTTTTCAATAAGCCATATCGGCAAATCCAGCGTTAAGCGGTGTAGTGCCTTTGCCGTTTTATCCGCATTCTCAACTGGATTAGAAGCCAAAATCGGGGCTTCATGAATTTTGTCAGCCAATGATTCTTTCTCAGTTAGGCTCATTGCGCGCTTTTGAGTCAATGTATCTTTTAAGCTTTTCATATCCTATTTTATTTAAAAATTCTGCAATTTTAAAGAATTATCTTTAAAAATAAAGAAAAATTCCGTTTTAATAAAGAAATAATCCTTATATTTTGTTTGCCATTGCACTCAAAATATTTTCTACTTCAGTTGCGAAGCGCATCATTTCGTCCTTAGCTTTTGGGTCTTTGAATTCCACAACCCCCAAACCGTTCGTAGGAGCTTCACGGTATGCAACGCGTTGACCCACGGTGGTTTCCATCAGTTTGATGTCAAAGTCGCCCATAACGTCTAAAACTTCCTTGTCTAATTTGGTATTCCCCGTGTAGCGATTCAAAACAATGAACGCCTGAATCAAATCGCCCTTCACTTCTTGAACTTGCTCGTAGCGTTGCAAAAAGTTTTCAAAGCTCCAAACATCCAAACTGCTCGGCGTAATGGGCACCAAAACCAAATCCGAAGCGGTCAATATTTTGGTTGTGGTCTTTGAGAGTTGCGGGCTGCCGTCAATAATGACCAAATCATAGGCTTTTTTTTGCTCCTCAGCTATTTTATTGATTTGTTCGCCCTCTACGCCAAAAACGGCAATGTAAGGCTCTTGTTCCCGCAAACCGTGCCATTTCATTGAGCTCCGTTGTTCGAGGTCAGTGTCAAGAATACAGACTTTGTATCCTTTGTGTGCCAGTGCAACTGCCAAATTTTGGCTCAGGGTGCTTTTGCCTACACCACCTTTCAAATTTGTAATTCCGATTACCATAAAGAAAATTTAAAGAAAAATAAAGATTAATTCAGTTTTAATAAAGATTAGTACAGAATATATAATGAAAAAATCTGTATTTTAAATATTATTGGCTTAGTTATTAAAAACGCATTATTCATTTTTATTAGGCTGAAAATCTGTTTATTTAGTTTGCAAAAGCTCTAAATACTGAGGGGGGGGACAAAAACCTGTATTGAATTTCACGAAAAGTAGATTTATGAACCCCCGATGCTTTGCTAAAACTCAAAAGAATCCGGCTAACAAAATTTTATGGATAATCCAAAAATCAAATACACCAATCTCAGGTTTTTAGGTAAAAAATTTATTATAATGAAACATCTCGTTTTAAAAAGAGGACGCAACTCAATAAGTCCTTTACCAGAAATTCTGCACACAACCAAACTTGGGCGAAATTAGAATAAATACAGAAATTTAATAGATTAATAAAGAAAAAAACAGAAAAAATCAGTTTTAGTAAAGACAAATACAGAAATATAAGGAATAAATAAAGAGAAAATCTGTATTTTAAAAACTTTAACTTTAAGGAATTAACTTTGAGATCCCGAATACTTATTGATAGGGTAGAGGTCATTTGATAAACGGAATGCTAAAATGTACCTTTCAATGTTACAAATATTTTTGAGGGATAGTTGTGCTTTTGATGAGGGGGGAATCCTAATTAATCGTCTGATGATTAATTCATTTAACCAAATCAATCAATTAATAGGTGGGATTGTGCTTTTGGGCGATTTTTTATGGAAAAACTACGCATAGATGTTGACCAAATGGTGTATTTTTAGAAAAAAAGGATAAATTGGTAACTATTTTAATGGACTATCAATTCTTACTTTTTAATTTTCTAAAACAAACAAGATGAAAAAAATAAGCTTTATTTTACTGGTGATGACCATTGCTTTTGCCTGCAAACAAGCACCAGAAAACAAAACCACAAGTACTGAAGCCGAGGCGCCTAAAGCTGTAGTGGAAGCGACTTTGACAGATGCTGAAAAAGCAGCGGGTGTCAAAATACTGTTCAACGGTAAAAATACTGAGGGGTGGCATCCTTTCAGAAACGTGAAGGATTCGACTTACAAATGGACGATTTCAGGCGGCGTTTTATCTTCAAAAGGTGGTCATGTTGATTTAGTTTCGGATGGCGAATACGAAAATTTCGACCTTACTTTCGATTGGAAAGTGGGTAAAGGCGGTAACAGCGGCATTATGTACATGGTGCAAGAAGGCGATACATCCGTTCACAGCACTTGGCATACGGGCATAGAGTTTCAGCTAATAGACGATAAAGGCTGGAATGGAGAACTCCACGAATCTCAAAAAGCGGCGGCGGTTTATGATTTGTACGACCCAAAAGTATTGGCAGCTAATGATGCAGGGACTTGGAATTCAGCTCGCATAGTCAGCGATAAAGGTCATATTCAACACTTTTTAAACGATAAATTGATTGCGGATTATATCTGGAATTCACCCGATTTCAAAGCCCGCGTGGCTAAAAGCAAATTTAAGGATATGCCTTTATTCGCTAAAAAAGCCAAAGGCCATTTTGCCATTCAAGACCACGGACAAGAAGTTGCCTTGAAAAACATTAAAATTAAAGAGTTGTGATGATGGTTTACCGCATTTTTAATTTAAAAAATGAAAAAACACAAGTAAATGACAACGTAAGAGACGTGATGTCTTTTTAATAAATTTAAACAATAGAATCTATAAAATGAAAAAAGAGACAACTATTAGTAGGCGAAATTTCTTAAAATCGAGTTCATTAATTGCGGGCAGTTTTTTTATAGTGCCGCGTCATGTCTTGGGCAGAGGTTTTACCGCTCCGAGCGATAAGCTCAATATTGCTGCCATTGGCGGAGGTGGAAAAGGCGCATCCGACATTTTAAATGCCTCAAATAATGGGCTTAACAATGTAGTGGCGTTGTGCGATGTGGACAAAGCCCGTTGCAAAGGCAGCATGGATAAATTCCCGAATGCCAAATTTTACAAGGATTTCCGCGTGATGCTCGATGAGATGAAAGGGGATATTGATGCCGTTACCATCTCGACGCCTGACCATCAGCACGCCGTTGCCGCTATGGCAGCCATGCAATTAGGTAAGCACGTTTATGTTCAAAAACCGCTTTCACACGATATTTACGAAGCCAGAACGATGACTGAAAGCGCCCGAAAATACAAAGTCGTGACCCAAATGGGCAACCAAGGCTCATCCAATCCGACTCAAAAAGTGATGATGGATTGGTTGGATTCCGGTAAAATAGGGAAGGTGAGTACGGTTCATATTTGGACAAATCGGCCCGTTTGGCCTCAAGGCATTTCTTTGCCCAAAGAAAAGCCTAATTTGATTGCTTCAATGGATGACAAAGATTGGGATTTATGGTGCGGTACGGCGCCAAAAGTGGATTATCACCCACTGTATCACCCGTTTAAATGGCGCGGTTGGTGGAATTTTGGTACGGGTGCATTGGGCGATATGGGTTGTCACTTGATTGACCCGGCGTTCCGCGTTTTGGGTTTAGGCTATCCAACGGAGGTAGAATGTAGTGCTGGGCAAGTTTTTATTCAAGATTGGAATGCGGAATACATCCCCGAGGGCTGTCCACCGTCATCGAGTGTGCAATTGAAATTCCCGGCTACCAAGCGCAATAACACACCCGTAACGATGTATTGGACAGATGGCGGTATTCGCCCGTTTCACCCCGATTGGATACCTGCCGATGAGCCGCTTGCCGAAGCTGATAGCAGCAATGGCGTGATGATGATTGGCACAAAAGGCGTAATGACTTGCGGAACTTACGGCAATACGCCTAAAATATACATGAAAAATGGTGAAAAAATTGAAATGCCTAAACCCGATCCTAATTTTAAAAGCTTGCCCGAACATGGTCATCAAGTTGCTTGGACTGAAGCCTGTAAAGCGGGTTTTGGCAGTGCTCAACACAAAGCTTTGAGCTCTTTATTCGATTATTCAGGTCCTTTGACTGAGACTGTTTTGATGGGTAATTTGGCTATTCGCAGCTATATGTTGAGAAAACCAAAGGAGAAAAACGGCTTTACTTACGAGGGTCGTAAAAAATTGCTTTGGGATGGTACCAATATGAAAGTCACCAATTTTGACGAAGCGAATCAATTCGTTTCACGCCAATACCGAGATGGATGGAAATTGGTTTAAAATACTTTAAAAATGTGATAAACGAATAGTGAAAAATAGACCCCTCAGTATAAAGCGTAAATTTAAGAAAAAAACAGCCGAATACTGAGGGGTATTTTATTGGAATCAATTGATACCTTTTGTCGATAATTTTAATTCGGTCAGATTTGACCGAATTAAATAATGGATTCTTTTTAAGTTTTTTAATCTGCGAGTAGGGGAGAACCTCTTTCTAAAAATAGCCTTAAATCAAGTTATAATGCAATCTCCTCCTTTTAACTCATTACCGTTTAAATGCATAAAAATTAAGGAATTTTAAATAAATTTGCCAGAGTTGTGCCGCTTAAAATAAGCAGTTTTAGAAAAAATCATATCAAATAATTAGATGGCGAAAGAGTTAAAAATCATTGTTCAAGACGCTGAAATTCGTTTAACGGAACAAAATGGGCAGGAATATATCTCTTTAACGGATATGGCAAAAGCGTTTGGAGGGGAAGATGTGGTGCGAAATTGGATGCGCAACAGGCAAGTTATTGAATTTTTAGACGCTTGGGAAAAGATTTATAACCTCAATTTTAATTCGGTCGAATCTGACCGAATTAAAAAAGATGTTGGTCTAATCACTTTTCGTCCTTCACCAAAGATGTGGGCAGAGGCGACCCAAGCCATTGGTATTTATTCAAGAACAGGTCGTTATGGCAGTGGCACATTTGCTCATAAAGATATTGCTTTTGAGTTCGGCACTTGGCTTTCACCGACTTTTAAAATATATTTAATTCGGGAATTTCAACGATTAAAAGAAGCTGAAAATACGACCAAAGGTCTGGCTTGGAATGTGCGGAGAGAAATTGCAAAACTTAATTACAGTATCCACACCGATGCCGTAAAAACCTACTTAATTCCAGCCCGTTTATATGGCCAAAAATTTGAAGGCAATATTTATGCTTCCGAAGCGGATTTATTGAATATGGCAATTTTTGGCGTGACTTCTCGAGAATGGAAAGCCTTAAATCCTGATTTGCAGGGCAATTTAAGAGACCACGCGAGCGTAGAGCAGCTTTTGGTTTTATCAAATTTAGAAAATCTCAACGCTGAATTCATCAAACAGGGTATCAATCAAGAAGAACGCTTGCACCGATTAAATGAAACGGCAATACACCAAATTCGGTTATTGGTTGAAAGGAATAATTCTTTGCTTTCAGATGGTATCAAAATAAACGAAATTTAAAAGCGCAAAACGATAGGGAAATTTTTTAAAATTTCCCTATCGTGGGCTTGAATTAGGGTTAAAATTACCGTCTATTTGGGCATAACCAGTTTCTTTTCAAAAGATTTGATGCCATCGATAGTTACTTTCAAAGCGGAGCAATCTACTTTAGTCATAATGATATCTGCTTTGAGTTTGGTTTTGTCTTTGGCAACCAATTTGCCTTTTTTTTCCACCAACTCGCCATTCATTTGGATGAGTTTATCGCCTTCCATTTTGAAATACACTTCTTCAGCTTGCACGTTGCCTTCAATCATGTAAATGAAATCAGCAGTCAGCATGCCTTTTTCGATAACACCATTTGTGAGAATGCCATGTCCGCCATCTTTTTGATAAGGCGACCAGTCGAAGTAACCACTCACGAAAGGATTAAGTGTAGCCCGTGTTTCAATTTGACAAGAATATTTATCTTTACTTTTGTCCACAAATTGATAACAGGTAAAAGTGCTGCTGCCAGGCATTGATGGTTTTGCCGTGTCCATAGCTGGTGCCACTGGAGCATTAGTTACAGGCGATGAGGTTGTTGCTTCGGCTTTTTTTTCAGAAGAATTGTTGCAACCCATAACCGCAAAGGCTGCGAAAAAGAGGAATAAAATTGAATTTTTCATTTAGAGAATGGTTTATTGAAAGATTAAAAAGATAAATGTACTACTTTTATTAAAAAATAATACAAGAAACTGGGTTAGAGTGATTGCCTGCTTGGTAAACATCCCCTCAGTATTTTCAATGAAAATGAAGATAATTAAGCTCTATTTTACCTGTTTAATTATTTTTTGAAATTTAAGTAATTGAGTTAATAAGAATTGGCTCAAGTAATTAAAAAAGCAATAAAATATTTGAAACAGATGAATAATCCTAAATTGGATGAAATACTTAAATTAGAAGAATTAGGGCTTTTTGAAGACGCTTATCAAGGTTATATTTCTTTATTTTCAGAAGAGAACATTGATTTTGAGGTATGGAAGCATTTTTATTTTTTTCTATGGACTTCGTATGAAGATGCCACTGTTGAATTTTATGAAAGAATAGAAGCGGAAAGTCAATTACAAAAGCTGATACAAGTAGGGAAACTACATTTTTCAGAACTAGCAGAATTCAATTTTATTGCGGGTTACACAATTGGCATTTTCCCATATATTTATGGTGAATATCATGAATGGGAAGAAATAGGAAGAGATATGCTTCAATATGCATTTCAAATAGAACCTAAAAATCTAATTTATGAGATGTTATATTTAGGTTGTGGACGAAAAATAGATACAGAAAGATATAATAAATGCCGATTAGAAGCACGTCCAAAAGTAATAGAGCAATATTCGGGAATTGGATATTTAAATACTTACTTTAGGCAAGTACTTTTACACAAAAGTTAAAAATGAAGTATCTGAATTTAGAAATGACGGTGTAAAATTTAAAGAAGAGACCCCCTCAGTATTCTCTCATAAAATAAAAAATAGCTTAATCATCACAACCCTTGTATTTACGATTAAAGGACAAGCGCAAAGCTAAATCGAAATCCCCCATGAAAGGACAATCCGAAGGAAAACCCAATCAGATTTTGCAAAGTGGTTTAAAAAGGGATAAATACTGAGGGGGTAGAAATTCGATAAAACGTGAGACGTGCAATTGTATAAATATGTATATTTACGAGTTAGAAGAGATGTAAAATAACATTTAAATGATAAAAAATGGATAGTGAAACATACATATCAAATCAACTCTTTGAAAGGCAAAACATATTGACAAAAATCCACGAGGCTATCCTTGAAAATGATAAAAGCGTCGAGGCCATCGTTGAACCGATGATGCGTATAGAGATGATTATTTATAAAGCAAAAGGGTCTATGAAATATGGGCTTGCCAGTGTGAAAAACCACCTGTCATTACACCTTCTGCCTATTTATGGCTCTCAACTTTTACACGCAAAGTATAAAGCTCTTTTGCCTAACGCCAATTTTCAGAAAGGCTGTATCAACTTCAAAAACGAAGACGAAATGCCGATAGACATTGTAAAACAATTAATCTGTGATTGTGCACCGATTGACCTTGTGAAGATTAGAGAAGATTATTTAAAAGCCAAAAAGGAGAAAAATAGATAATAATACACATCAATATGCTAACTAAAGAAGAAATAGAAACCTTAAACACAGAAGGTTATTTGTTTTTGGGTCACTTACTGAGCCCGACTGAAGTAAAAGAAGTGAATGACCGCATTGCTGAATTGATGCTTTTGGAAGGCGAAAACGCCGGTGCTGAATTCATGGAATCGAAACACATGCGTTATCCAAAAGAAGCGGGTGCTGACCGTTTGGCCGATTTGGTCAATAAAGGTTCTGTTTTTGATAAATTTTATACGCATCCGCGTGTTTTGGCGGCAATTGAAGCCGTTTTGGGCAGTCAATACAAACTGTCTTCACTGAATTATCGCGCTGCGAAACCAGGAAAAGGACTTCAAAAATTGCATGTGGATTGGCGCAATGCTGTTGCTCGAGGTGCGTATCAAGTTTGCAATACGATTTGGCTTTTAGATGATTTTACAGAACAAAATGGTGCAACCCGCATTGTGCCATGTACGCACACGTTGGACATTTTACCCGATGAAGCGATGGAAGACCCGATGCAGAAACATCCCGATGAAATACGCATCATTGCACCAGCTGGCTCGGTCTATATTTTTAATTCGCACGTTTGGCATGGTGGCACAAACAATGAAACTGCGCAGGATCGTCGGAGTATACACAGTTATTTTTGCAACCGTGAGCAAAACCAACAAATTGACCAAAAGAAATATATCACTGAAGAAACAAAAGAACGGATTGGCTCAAAAGGGCAGTGGATATTGGATATTTAAATTTCAGTAAAAAATAGAAGAAATCGAAAACCCATTAACGCAACGAGTTAGGTATTTGGAAAAGGTGGTGGATGAATTAGCGAAGAGCCGTAAGATGGAGAAAATCTTGTGTTTCGCGTAGAATTACATTTCGATGAACCAATAAAATAATAAAATGAAAAAAGAATTGTCACCCAGCCAAAAGGAAGAACTACTTGCCACATTAAAAACCCGTTTTGAAAAAAATAAAGACCGTCATAAAGGTCTTGTATGGGCGAATATAGAAGCTAAGCTGGAAGCCAATACCGAAAAACTATGGTCGCTTAGCATAATGGAAGAGACAGGTGGCGAACCAGATGTCGTGGCGTATGATGAAAAAACGGGGGAGTATGTTTTTTATGATTGCTCAATAGAAAGTCCTAAAGGCAGAAGGAGTCTCTGTTATGACCGTGAAGCGTGGGAATCAAGAAAAGAATTTAAGCCTGCCGACAATGCTGTTGATATGGCTACAGCTATGGGTGTTGAAATTTTAACAGAAGAAGAATATCGAGCATTGCAGCAATTGGGGAATTTCGATATGAAAACTTCAAGTTGGGTAAAAACACCTTCAAATATAAGAAAACTCGGAGGTGCTGTCTTTTGCGACCGCCGCTATGATACAGTTTTTTTGTATCACAACGGTGCAGAATCCTACTATGCAGCAAGGGGTTTTCGAGGCTTGCTAAAGGTCTAAATATTGCTTAAACAGTAATCATTCTAAGTATAAAAAAAATGAAAAATATGAACCGTATTTTATGGGTAATCAATTTTTTAGTGGTAAATATTGCTTTTTTAAATGCCCAAGCAGACATTGAAAAACGCATCCAAACCGACATGATAATGGCGGAAAATGGCTCAACTGTCCAAATTACTGAGGGGGTGTTCACGATGAGTAAAAGTATTTCGATGGATGGTAAAAAGAATGTGACCATCAAAGGGAAAGGCATTGATAAAACCATTTTGTCCTTCAAAGGTCAAGTGGCGGGTGCTGAAGGCATCAAAATTACCAATTGTGAAAATATCATATTGGAAGATTTGACGGTTCAAGACTCAAAAGGGGATTTGATTAAAACGATGCACGTCAAAGGCATCACTTTTCGCCGAGTTAAAGCCGAGTGGACGGGCAAACCGTCCAAAACCAATGGCAGTTACGCGCTTTATCCCGTGCAATGTGAAAATGTGATGATTGACAGTTGCATCGCTATCGGTGCGTCGGATGCGGGTATTTACGTGGGGCAATCGAAGCACATTATCGTTAAAAATTGCACAGCGTATCGGAATGTAGCGGGTATTGAGATTGAAAATTCATTGTATGCGGACGTTTTTGACAATGTTTCAACGGGCAATACGGGCGGTATTTTAGTCTTTGATTTGCCTAATTTGGTTCAAAAACGGGGTGGTTATGTACGTGTTTTCAACAATGTGATAAAAGAGAACAATTTTTCCAATTTTGCACCCAAAGGCAATATCGTGGCGAGTGTACCCAAAGGAACGGGAATGCTCATCCTGGCGACCAATAATGTTGAAATTTTTAACAATCAAATCATCAATAATAAGACAACGGGCGTGAGCATTATCAGTTATTTTATGACTGAAATCAAAATAAAGGACAAGGATTACTATCCATATCCTTCGGCGATTGATATTCACGATAATAATTTTGAAAGAAAAAAAGGGCGAGTACCATTCAACGGCAGATTCGCTAAAATCTATTGGTTTAAGCTAAAATTTGGTAGAAATGTGCCGCATGTAGTTTACGACGGGGTTATTGATAAAAAAGCTTTGGATACTAATGGTCAAACAAAACCTGAAAATCGGATTTGTGTTCGCAACAATAAAAATCAAACAGTTGCCAATATGGATGCCGCTAATGGCTTCAAAAATGTCTCTCGAGACCCCAACCAATTTGATTGTACATTGGAAAAAATAAAGGCGGTTGACAATTTTACAGCTAAAAATTAGAACATCATTTTTCAATGAAGAAATTATATATTTTTATTGCAACGATATTTATCATCAATCTTGCTACAACATTCAAGCAAGATAATGCTCCTACACATTCATACAAGGAGAAACTATCCGAATATGGCTTTTTTGAAGGTAAAATTAGCGAGCAACAGCCCGCTAAAAATGTCATGCCTTACACGCTCAATGCGCCTTTATTTTCGGATTATGCGTACAAATTGCGATTTGTGCAATTGCCCGATAATCAACAAGTGGCTTACAATGCCGATTCCGTTTTTCAATTTCCCAAAGGCACAGCGATTATTAAAACTTTTTACTATAAAAATGATGAACGCAATGATAAAAAAGGGCGACGATTGATAGAAACGCGCGTTTTATTACACCAAGAAAATGGTTGGGTTTCGCTGCCTTATATTTGGAACGATGACCAAACGGATGCCGTTTTAGAAGTAACTGGCGGCACTACAAAAGTGGCTTGGCGTGATGCACAAGGTGCCAAAAAGGAATTTGAATACATAGTCCCGAACATGAATCAGTGCAAAGGTTGCCACGAGCGCAATGGCGTTATGACCCCGATTGGTCCATCGGCAAGACAACTCAACGGCGATTTTAAATATGCAGATGGTACTGAAAATCAATTAATTAAGTGGAAAAATGCTAATGTGCTGAGGGGGGGTGAAGATGTGAAAAATGCCCCTAAATTGGTTCATTACGACGACGCAACCGCCTCGCTTGATGCCCGCGCAAGAGCGTATTTAGACATCAATTGTGCCCATTGCCACAACAAAACGGGCCCTGCTCAAACATCTGGATTATTATTGGATTGGAAAACTACGGATAGCACGGCTTATGGTTTTTATAAAACACCCATTGCCGCAGGGCGGGGTTCGGGTAATTTGAAATTTGATATTGTGCCTGGCAAACCCAATGAAAGCATCCTCGTCTATCGCATGGAATCAACTGACCCTGGCGTTATGATGCCCGAATTGAGCCGCAGCCAACAACATACTGAGGGGGTCAAATTGATAAAAGAATGGATTAAATCCATGAAAACTAATTGAAACTGCATATTTTAACTCAGTACAACTAATAGACTTGAACAAATTTGATGAGTTTTATAATTTTCAAAAACAGCCAACTTATGAAAAAACAAGTCTTTTTAGGACCCATCCTTCGTGCAGCCTATTTTACAATCGCCATGATAGCCGCATGGATGTGCCTCAACACATTTCTAAGCAGCAGTATTTGGGAGGGTATGACGGTCAGTAAATCAGCATTGAATGTTGAATATTGCGAGTTCAATAATGTTGAAAAGCTGTTTCATCAGTCCATGAATACCTACTCCAATTTGGCGTATTTTTTCTTTGGCGTTTTGATTTTAAACATAGCTTCCACTGACCATAAAAATAAAAATACCTCAAACAGGCTTGAACGTTTCCCGTTATTGTCCGTTTTCATGGGCATTTGCTTTATCTATTTGAGTTTTGGCAGTGCTTTTTTTCACGCATCGCTCACGTGGGTAGGGCAGAGGATGGATATGAATGGTACTTACAGCATTTCAATTGGCTTATTGGGCATAGGTTTGTATCACGTTTTTTATAAAATAAATCTTACAAATCGTCAAAAAACACTTTATATAATCGCTTTAGGAATATTGATTTTGGCATTTTTTAAGATTCATTTGATGGTAACCAGTAGCATCCTTTTACCCGTTTTAATATTGACTAATTTGGTTTTGACAATGACCCATTATTTTCAATTCAGAAAAGAACGTTTTATTATTATTCCTATTTTGAGTCTTATTTTAATGGTTATTGCCGTTAAAATACGCACTTTAGACGTGCAAAAAGTAGGCTGCGACCCTCACTCGTGGTATCAAGGTCATTCCGTCTGGCATTTGCTCACGGCGATAAGCAGTTTTTGTAGTTATGCGTTTTTTAGATTTACAAAAATTTAAAAAACAAAGGTTTTATTGAAAAAGGGCTGGAAATACTGAGGGGTAGTTAAATTTTACCCTAAAAATCAATGTTTCTATTTCCCCAAATATTCCAAAGCCAACATCATCAGTTTTTCCGCTGCCGTTCGTGATTTCAAAGCAGTGAAGTCTCTTGAAGTATTATCACCCACCTCGTAAACCAAAGCCTCAGCGTTAAATTCTCGATTAAAAAAGGCTTTTGAAATAACACTATTCAATTGGACTTTACTGGGTCGAGCATTTACTTTGTAATTTGGAATCGTTTTTTCAAATTCACCGAACCAACGATTGATTAAACCGTCCATATTGGTTGGTTTATCTGTTGTATTGGTGTAAAAAATATCGTCCCAAGTAGAGTGAAAATCAATGCCAAAATAGAGTTTTCTTCCCGTGTTATTGAGCTTTTTCCTTAAAAAATCCCGCACCATTTGCGTTTCTGGTTGATTAAAATCAGCCCAATCTCGGTTGAGGTCAATGCCGCCTGTATTGTGTCGCCAATGACCATTATCCACACCATCGGGATTCATTATGGGGACGACAAAAACGGTATATTCTTTTCTAAATTGTCTCGCCGTTTCAGAATCCGCACACAGCGTTTCTACAAAAGATTGCAAGGCTAAAGTCCCCGTTATTTCAGGTGGGTGCAATCGGCCTATTACAATCATCATCTTAGAATCTGATTTGTCTTCTCCAATCCGAAGGCATTCTAAAGGGCGATTTTGAGGCGATTTTCCTATAATTTCTCTTGAAACAAAAGATTTTTTGGTTAATCCTTTCGACCATTTTCCAACCACTTTAGTAGTCAACATTTCTTGAGCGGCCACCCAAATCGGACGTTCATCAACTCTTATGCGCACGTAAGCGGACTCTGAAAGGGCATTTTCTTGAAACGTAGTTGCTGCCTTAGTAGCTGTATCTTTTTCAAGGCGACAATCTGAGGAATCAACAGTTTGCCAAGTGAGCCCATCACGGCTAATTTTAGGAAAATAACGGTGTTTGGCATTCAAATACGTCAAATGAATCCAAACCGTGCGAGGCGTTTTAGCCGATATTTTAAACCCATACCAAGCACTTGGATTGATGGGATAGTTTTCAGCCGAGATAATGGCTGTATATGAGGTGTCGTTATCTTGTGTAATGCCATTGAGCCTTGCGCCCGCAAAATCGTTGTCGAAAGTAATACCACCCAAAGTTTGCTTGCCGCGCCATTGAGGTATGATGGCGTGGTTGCGGGTGTCCACTTTTTCACCCGTCTGAGTCTGCCCTTGAAAAGTGGGTTTTGCGTTTTGGGCGACCCCCTCAGTAAAAAGGGCAAAAAACAGTAAGAAACCGAAAATTGTGTTAATTTTAATCCTTATCATATCATTCGTTTTTTAAAATGGATGCTGTCACAAAGTGAGACGTAAAGGTGTATGTTTTTTACTGCTTTTTAAAAAATTGATTTGAAAATATATAAAAACAGTATTTTTAGAAATTTTATAACAATTAAAAAATTCAGTTCAAATATGAACACCCATAAATACAAGTATTTTATCATCAGCCTCATTCTATTCAAAGTTTTATTTCCAGCTTATTCACAAAGTAAACCCAATATTGTCTTGATATTTCCAGATAATATTGGGATTGGCGAAGTGAATTCTTACGGCGGTGTTCGGGGTGTTCCTACACCCAATATTGATAAAATAGGAAATGAAGGTATTCGTTTAACTAATTTTAATGTAGAGTATTCATGCACGCCGTCGCGCATTGCGTTACTGACTGGGAGATACGCTGCTCGTGCGGGTGATGATTATTATACGGGCACAACTTTATGGGAAAAAACAATAGCAGAGCATCTCAAAACAGCGGGATATGCCACAGCCCTTTTTGGCAAATGGGATATTGGCGGCGAGAGTTGGTTGGGTAAGCGAGAGCCTACAAATCAAGGTTTTGATGAATGGTATGGTATTCCTGGTACAAGCCATTTTTCCCAATTTACATCCATGAAAGGTTTTCCAAAAAATCAAGAAATTCCCTATATATGGGAAGGCGTAGCAGGGCAAGTTTCTAAAAAAGTAAAACCTTTCGACCTCAACACAAGGCGAACAATTGACCGTGAAGCTGCTGAAAAAAGCGTTAATTTTATAAAAAAGAACGTGGAAAAAAAGAAACCCTTCTTTTTGTATTACCCGATGACGCAACTTCATTTTCCAGCATTGCCAAATTCCGATAAAGCAGGTACGACTGGTGCGGGTGATATGGGTGATGCGATGGCAGATGTTGATTACAATGTAGGATTGATTTTAAAAGAATTGGAAAAGTTAGGTATTGAAAAAAATACCCTTGTAATATGGTGTACTGATAATGGTGCTGAAATGAGGCGACCTTGGCGCGGCTCATCAGGCCCATGGAGGGGTTATTATAATTCGGCTATGGAAGGAGGCATCCGTACACCATGCGTCATTCGTTGGACTGGGCGTATAAAAAGTGGACAGGTATCTAACGAAATGGTACATGAAGTTGATTTATTGCCTACGATTGCAGCAGCTGTCGGGATGCCTATAACTAGTAATGATCGAGTAATTGACGGTGTAAATCAATTACCTTTTTTTGAGGGAAATCAAAAACAATCCAATAGAGAAAGTGATATTTTTATGAGTCGTAATGGTAGTGTGATGGCTGTTAAATGGCATGACTGGAAGCTATGGTATAATTTTAAAACGGAGTTGCCAGACCCTGAGCCAGATAATCTTGTTCGATTATTCGACCTTCGCGTTGACCCACAAGAAGAAATAGACGTCAAAGACCATTACCCGTGGGTCATTGGTATCATAGATTCGATTGTTAAAGAATATGAAAAATCGCTGATTCAATACCCAAGAGTCTCTGCGAGTGCGAACGCGGCTGATCCTTATTTACCACCACCTGTTGGCTCTGGAAAACTCATACCTACCTACACGCGAACAGATAGAGCTGCTCTTGATAGCAAAACATCGGCATTACCCAATCCTGATTTTACTGGCAGCTGGTCAACGGCTGATTTAAGTACAGTTTCGGTTATCAATCGTTCGGATAAGCCTAAAACAGCCTCTTTAGGTAGTGGTTGGGGTGATAAAATATCCATTTTACAGCGTTCTGACTATTTAGAAATAGAAAGGATTGTATTTGCGCCCAGAGAACTTCAACCCACAGTCAATTATCGATATGCCCTAAATGGGTCTTCAACTGAAAATAACATAAATGTGGGTCGAAGCATGAAACCGCTTATTTCAAATACAAAATGGCAGGAAAATAAATTAGTGATTACAACCTTATTTCCATATCAAAATCCTCAGAATGGGGCGTGGCTTCAAAGCAAAGTGATACAAACCTTATGGTTGGAAACACCCACTGATGCCCCATGGGAACCAAAGATAATCGTAGAAACTTTTAGAGAAGGCGTTTTGGGTGGATTAAGCTCAACCAATCGGACAGTTTATGCAAAGGGTTATCGATAAGGCTTTGTGGCACCCCTCAGTATAAAAGCTAAAAATGTGAATAATGGCTTGAATATGCAGGATTTGTATCATCATTTAATTTATTAAAATACATTATCCTTTCAATTTCAGTAATTTATTTCTTTTCTTTGTAAGAGAATAATTAACCTAACTCAAATGCAATATCACGAAATTGAGCAAAACGACACAACTTGGCAAGCGTTGAAAGACGGTAAGCCCGAAGCCTTGTCTGCTCTTTTTCACCAATATTACGATGCACTATTTCAATACGGACAAAAATTAACCAATTACAATACAGAACTCACCAAAGAGATCATTCAAGATGTTTTCTTTAAAATATGGGAACGGCGGGCAAGTTTGGGCGATGTTCGCTCCGTAAAAGTCTATCTTTTTACCGCTTTTCGCCGCATTTTGATTGATAAATCTCGCCATTTTAAGGTTGAAGAAGTACATATTGCATCTTTAAATTTAGAAGATATTTTAGAAGATTCTCCCGAAGATGCGTTTTTAATAGAAGAAAAACGCTTAACTGATGCCCAAAAACTAAAAAATGCCTTGCACAAACTCCCCAATCGGGTTCAAGAAGCCATCACTTTGCGGTATTTTGAGGAAATGGAATACACCGATATTGCGCAAGTGATGAACCTCAAAGAGCGCACGGTTTATAATTTCGTCCACGAGGGTTTGACCTTGTTGAGAAAAGCATTGCTCGTTTTGCTTACGACGATTTTAATAGGTGAATAATTATTTTTAAAATTTTTCCCAAAAAGCAGTAAAAAAAATCCGACCAACCGTCTTTCTTAAAACAAGATAAAGAAATGATGGATTACCAATATTTTACCGTTAATGATTTCGTTGATGATATAGGTTTTCGGAACTATGTACTCCGTAAAAATGCCACTCACGTGGATTTTTGGACAAAATGGATAACCGAAAATACGAATAAAAAAGAGACTGTTGCCGAGGCTGAAAAATTAGTGCTTTTATTAGCCGCAGAAGCCAATACTATAGCTCTGTCTCCCAATAACAAGTCTATTTCAAATAGTGAAAAAACGGAAGAATGGGATAAGTTATGGTCACGAATCAATACTGAACCACAAGAGAGCGGAATAGAAGAGCCTATTTTACAACCGATAAGAGGTGGTAAAAACAGGTGGATATGGGCTGCTGCGGCAAGTGTGGCTTTAATAGCTACCGCTTTTTTCATCTTTAAAAAAGATCCCCCCCCTCAGTATCAAGACGTTTTAACGAGCATTTTAACGGATAAAAAGGATACTTTAAAAGTAGAAAAAGATAAAAATAGAGCTATTGCTGATGTTGCAGAAAATGCTGAAACATCTATCAAAACGCCTTTCGGTAAAACCAAACAAGTGGCTTTACCAGATGGCTCAACGGTGATTTTAAATGCCAATTCTCAATTGCATTTTTTAAAAAATTGGTCGAAAACGGCAGATAGAATGGTATGGTTGGATGGCGAAGCTGAGTTTTCTGTCAAACATTATGACTTGAAGCCTGGCCAAGCGCAAAAATTCATTGTCAATACTGAGGGGGTCAAGGTTGAGGTTGTTGGTACGCGTTTCAACTTGATGAGTCGGGCTGAAAAGTGCAAATTGGCGCTCTATGAAGGCAAAGTGCAATTGCTTTTGAATAAACACCCCGAGCAGGAGAGTATTTCCATTGCCCCCAACGAAATTGTTCAAGTGGATAATGGGGCAGTGGTGCGCATTTCAACCATAAAAAAAGTACAAGTCTACCAAGCGTGGACAAAGCAACAGTTTGAATTTGATGATGCGCCGCTTTCAGAAGTCGCGCTCATGGTTGAAAATAACTATGGTTTTAAATTCACTTTTAAAGATGAAAAATTAAAAAACAAACGCTTGACTGCTTCTATTCCCGACGATGATGTGGCGGTTTTAATAAAAGTCATAAGTCAAATTTTTAATATAAAAACGCAACGCAACGGTAAAGAAATCATCTTTGAAAATAATTAAATCACATATGTAGCTTTTAGTTTTTAGTGTGTAGAAAACTAACCAATAAAAAAATCTTTTAATCAAACTCGCAATAGAATATGGAAAAATTTACTCTTTTTTTTAAAACAAAACAATGGACAAGTTTCAATAAAATACTTGTTTTATGGGTTTTGTTGCTATCTGGTTATTTGCCTTTCATGGCAGCCCAAACCAGTACAGTTTTGGCTTCAACAAATCAAAAGGCTTTTTTTCAAACAAAAAGCACTTTTGCCTTGAAAGAAGTATTAACGGATATAAGCGAGCACTATAAAGTGAAAATTGCTTATGAAACAAGTCTTGTGAGGGGGTTATCCGTTGATTTTTACCCTACTTTTTCAAACACCGATGTAGTCGTTGTTTTGAAAAAGGTGTTGGATGAGGTCAATCTTTCGGTTGAAAAAGTGACGGAAACGATTTTAGTTGTTAAACCTAAACCGATACCGACTGAAACTACAGTCGTTTCAACTAAAAAGAAAAAGATTAAAATTGACTATGACATGACCGTCACTGGCACTGTGCGTGATGTCAATAATGAAGGTATTCCGGGCGTGAGCGTTGTCCTTGAAGGTACCAATAAAGGCACGATAACTGATATGAAAGGAGCTTACCAAATCAGTGTTACGGGTGCTAATGATGTTCTCATTTTTTCATCAGTGGGTATGGAAACGGTTAGAGAAACGGTCGGGACACGTACCACAATTGATGTTTTGATGAAAGATGAAACCAAAGCACTTGAAATGGTGGTTGTGTCGGCTTTAGGTTTTACTGAAAATCGGGATAAACAAGGGAGTTCCAGTTCAAAAGTGGATCCCAAAAGTGTTGTGCGCTCTGGGGAATCGGGTATTTTGCAGGGATTGGCAGGTAAAGCGGCGGGTGTCCGTATCACGCGCTCAACAGGTGACCCAGGGGCGGGTTCAAACTTTCAAATTCGCGGTGCTAATACGATTACTGGCGCCAGTCAGCCTTTGATTATTTTGGACGGTATTCCTATTTCAAATAGTAACACACAAGGTTTTGGTTCATCGGCAACGGGTGTGGGTGTGGCGCAACAATCGCGTTTGAATGACATCAATGCCAGTGATATTGAATCCATGCAAGTATTAAAAGGAGCTGCTGCTGCTGCTTTATGGGGTTCGCGGGCAGCCAATGGTGTTTTAGTTATCACAACTAAAAAAGGGAAAACAGGCAGATTACAAGTATCTTACGGTATCAATTATTCGGTTGACCAAATCAATGCCCGTCATCCGATGCAAAATACGTACGGGCAAGGTTCAGCAGGTTTGTATAACCCCACTGCGACAAACTCTTGGGGGGATAAAATTGCCGATAGAAGTGGATTAGCCGATAGTTTAGCCACTACAAATGAACGTTTTGTGAGTGATATTACGGGTAAAGTCTATTATCCAACAGGTCGCCGTGGCACTGCGGGTATTTTCGTTAAAAATGATAAATCGACTTATGCAGATGCCAACTTCGATGCTATTTTTGGGAAAGGTAATTTTTTGGAAAATACCTTGACAATGAGCGCAGGTTCGGAAAGGTCAAGAACATTTTTCAGTTTGACTGATTTGAATCAACAGGGGATAATTAGAGAAAACAGCGATTATCGCCGCAGTTCTATCCGTTTGAACAACGATTATATTGGGGCGCACATGAAATTATCAACAAAAGCAACATATATTTTAACCAATTCAAACCGTATTCAACAAAATTCCAATGTATCAGGTTTGTATTTGGGCTTGTTGCGTACGCCACCTGATTTTGATAATGTGGATTACATAGGCACTTATTATGATGCTGCTGGAACGCCTTTCCCAGGTCGCCCCCGCAGTTATCGCCGTTATTTAGGAAATGACATTAACCCACAATTCAATAACCCAGAGTGGACTATTCGGAAGCAAGAAGCACCCAATACAGTTCATCGCTTCTTAGTTTCTTCTGAATTGACGCTTTTACCAACCGATTGGTTTGACATAACAATAAGGGGTGGGGTAGATGGTCATTTTGACAAAAGAGAGTATTATTTTCCGATTGGTTCGGCGGGTGCTGACCGTGTAGGCGGTTCGTATCAACATGAATCCATCAGTGATATGGAGACAAATGTAGATGTTATTGGACGGGCAACACGCCGTTTGTCAAAGGACATTAGTGGTACATTTATTTTGGGTTATAATCTCAACGACCGCAAGCGTTTTAACTTATATGGTCAATCCCGCAATTTTATCGTCAATACTGATTTGAAAAACTTCATTAATGCGGGTTCGACCAGTGCTTCAAACTCTACTTTGAAAACGGGTTCAAATCGGGGATACACTACCGTATCTATGGACTATAAAAACCAACTATCGATCAATGCTTCGGGCGCAGTTGAAGCAGCTTCTACTATTCGAGGTAATTTCTTCTACCCCTCAGTAGATGCGTCTTGGCGGTTCAACAAATTGAAACCTTTTAAAGATATGAAATGGTTGTCAATGGGTAAACTGCGAGCCTCTTGGGGGCAGGTGGGTGTTCGTCCCAATGCGTATCGTTTTGAAACGGTTTATGAATCAGTGGCTTATGAAACCTATGACGACCCGCTCGACCCAGCCTTTTTCGGCGGTGGTTATCGTTTGGATAATTCAAAAGGCAATAATGATTTGCGTCCAGAAATTAAAACCGAATGGGAATTAGGTACTGACCTTCGTTTCCTTGAAAATCGCTTATCCTTTTCTGCTTCTTACTACAACAACGAAATCAATGATATTTTGCTCAACGTAGGGCGCACGCCGTCTTCTGGTTTTACAAGTCAATATGCCAATGCCGGCTTGATGACCAATAAAGGTTGGGAAACAGAATTTAACCTTGAATTTTTAAAAAGAAAAGATTTAACCCTTAATATCTATGGCAATGCCAGCCAAAACATCAATAAAGTTGTGAGCCTGAAAGGCACGCGCACTATTGACTTGACGGGACAATCCATGAGTTCTCGGGCAGTTGAAGGCTATCCAATGGGTACGCTTTGGGGACCACGCGCGTTGCGTGATGCCAATGGAGTTTTTGTTTTAGATGCCAACGGCTACCCTCAAGTAGATATTGAGCAAGGTCCTTTGGGCAATCCTAATCCAAACTGGCGCGGTGGTTTGGGCTTTAGCGCCAGCTATAAAAACTTGGATTTCAACATTCTATTTGAAACATCACAAGGCGGTAAAATCTCACAAGGCACAAAATCAGTACTGTACAACTTTGGTACGCACGCCGAAGTGGGCAATGAAGTGACATTGACCAAAGAAATGAAAAATGTAGCAGGTAGAGTTTATCCTTCGGGTTCTGTCGTACGAGGCAATATCGGCAACTATGGCGGTGGCGATGTGATTTTAGATGAGGCTTGGTACACCACTCGTGGCGCTGGCTTGGGCGCATCGGCTATACGCGAGTTCTTCGTGGGCGATGCGACGTGGACACGCTTGCGGGAGTTGTCACTCATGTACAATATCAATGGCAATTGGTTGAAAACTAAAACAAAATTATCGTCTATCCAATTGGGTGTTACGGGTCGTAACCTATTTTTGTGGACACCAATTGTGGGCTTTGATCCAGAGGTCAATCAAGCTGGTGTGGGTAATGGTTTTGGTATCGAGTATTTCACCAATCCAAGTACACGCTCAGTTTTGTTCTCTTTAAAAATTAATTATTGATAATAATTGGAATTAGGGTTTTTGAAGGATATAAGAATTTGGGATACCCCTCAGTATTTTAATCTTTTTAGGTAAAATCATCTTGATATTGAGGTATAACTTTTCAAAAAATTTCAACTTTTGGAAAGTTTATACTGAAAATTTGAAGAAAGTCGAATCCTATTAAATCCTTCAAAATCCTCAAAGTCCTACTTCATATAAAAAAAATTAAAATGAAAAAACTAAAATATATAGGTGCTATTTTATTGCTTATTATCTTAACCAATAGTTGTAGCGATTTTTATGCGGGTAAAAATGTGGATCCCGATGCACCCACTGCCGTGAATCCCGACGGTTTATTGAAAGGCATTGAATTGGCAGATATCGAAGTTCAATTGGGGCAAACACAACGCATTTCGGGTATGTGGACGGGTCAATATCGGGGTGTTCAATTGCTTTATTTGGCAATTCATGAATACAACCTTTCTGCCGAAGAATCCAATAATACATGGGGTTTGGCTTATCAAAGTGTGGTGAAACAGTGTCGAATAATGAGAGATGGATTGAAAGATGACCCTTTCTTTCAAGGTGTTGGTAAAATCATGGAAGCCCATGCACTCGGTACTTTGACTGCCTTATACGGTGATATTCCATTTACTGAAATTGCCCAAGATGAAAAGTTTGAAAATCCGAAGTTTGACAAACAATCTGCCGTTTACGCCGGTCTTCAAACGCTATTAGATGATGCGATTACAGATTTGAAAAAAATAACGGGTACGCGCGCAGTTGTCAACGATGTCCTTTTCAAAGGCGCACATCTCAAGTGGATTGAAGTGGCTTACACGCTCAAAGCTCGCTATTTCATGGAAACAAAAGAGTATGACAAAGCTTATGCTGCTGCATTATTGGGTGTATCATCGGGTGCAAATTCTTTGAAATTTGTTCCCCCGGGAACTTCTATTGGCGATGGTAATTTGATGAACATGATGATTGCCAACCGAGGCGGTTATTTCAGCACTGCCAATACCTATTTGACCCGTCTTTTGGGCAGAACATTTGCCGTAGGTTCTCGCAATAATGCTAAAACTACCGAAGATGCGCGCTCAAAATATTACGTTGTCGGCGGTTCAAGTTCAACAGGTGAAAGAGGCGTAGCTGCTCAAAAAGCCCCAATGCCATTAGTCATTTTTGAAGAAAACCTTTTGACATTGGCTGAAGCGGGCTTGCGCACAAAAGGCGTTGCCGAAGGATTATTGCAACTGAATAAATTACGCGCCTATTTAAACACAAAAGGTAACCCTTTTACGCCAATTGCTGCAACCGATACTGTGAAATATGATGCTTACGTGGATGCTGATTTCTTAGCGGGTGGTATTGAAAACAGAGATAATATCGCTCAAGACAGAGCTTTATTGCGTGAAATCATCGAAGAACGTTATGTTTCCCTTTACGGTCAAATATTGCCTTTCAATGATTTCCGACGCTTGGCAAAATCGGATGCGGCTTTGCGTCCCCCATTGCCTTTCAATTCTACAACGGCAACCAAACACCCAGAGCGTTTGATATATGCCCAAACGGAAATCAATGGCAATCCAAATTTACCAAAACCCATTCCTGATTTATTTCAGGTGACGGAGGTGAATAAATAATACCGTTTTGATGAAGGGCGATTTTCGTAATCGCCCTTCATTAGGCGTAAAACAAAAAATAATCTACTCAAGTTGGTTATTATATTTTCTTTAATCAATATAAATTTCTTGAGAAATAATGGATTATTTAAAAGAAATTTAGGGCAGAGTAAAGGAAATAGAATGACTAAATTGGGTAGATTATTTTTTGTTTTACGCCTTAAACCTTTCTTAGAATGGTGTTTTATTCTTCTTATGTAACGATTTATTTTTGAATTTTATGATGAAACCCCTTTTTACCCTCTTTTTTATCGTTTTTTATGCAATCGATAGCCATTCACAGATTTTTCAAGCTGGAAATATTTATTTAGGCTCAAAAGATTATATTGAATTTCGGGCAGGCAATTTGCCCATTATCATCACTGCTCCGCATGGCGGACGACTCGAACCTGCATCTATTCCAAATCGCAGTTGTGCGGCTTGTTTAACGGATATGGATGTCAACACAATGGAATTAGCCTATCAAATTGATACAGCACTGCGACAAGTTTTTGGTTGTTTTACGAATATTATTATCAACCGTTTACACCGAAAAAAATTGGATGCCAATCGAGAAATCGTAGAAGCGGCGAACGGGTCAGCCGATGCGGAAGTGGCTTGGCAGGAGTGGCACCAATATATTCAAGCGGCAAAAAATGATATAGTGAAACGCTATGGGAGGGGCATTTTAATTGACCTTCATGGTCATGGTCATACGATTCAAAGACTTGAATTGGGCTATCTATTAAACGGCTCGGATTTTCGTTTATCCGATTCCATTATTTTGACCCCTCAGTATAGAGACCGTTCAAGCATCAAAAATCTTGTTTTAAATAACCTAAATGGCTTTAATGCGGCTCAATTAATACGCGGCACTTTTGCTTTGGGGACATTATTAGCAGCAAAAAACTTTCCTGCTGTTCCTTCTCAACAAGACCTCGCACCCAATGTCGGCGATGATTATTTTAATGGCGGTTATAATACCGTGCGACATGGCAGCCGAGATAGTACAAAAATTGATGCGATTCAGATAGAATGTAATTTGACGGGTGTTCGCAATACCTATGAGAATCGCAACCGATTTGCTATCGAATTAGCCAATGCTTTAAAAGTGTATTTAGCAAAACATTATTTCAATTCTATAAATTTTGGCTGCACAACTTCAACAGCTGAAATAAACTCTTTAAATATCACCGTTTTTCCGAATCCAGCGCACAACACCTTAAATATCACCTTTGATAAACTTTTGGAACGACCTATTTTAATCAGACTTTACAATTTACAAGGACAATTAATGGTGGAAAAAACCATAGAAACCAATAACCAACAAGCCCGTTTAGAATCCATCAACCCCCTCAGTAGTGGAATTTATATTTTAGCTTTTAGTGATGAAAAAGGGAGCATTTTTAAACAAGTCAAAGTTGTTATAGAATAATATTTCCATGAAAATTACCCAATCTATTTTATATAAAATTTTTTAATCAAGATGAAATACCTTATCCCTTTTCTATTTTTCCTTTTTGCAATCCCCACCTTT
>JANPHO010000178.1:0-2828 GCA_031424515.1 Saprospiraceae bacterium | reverse complement strand
AAACTCTTCTTATCTTCTGGGCTTATTCATTGCCATTCTACCTAAATGCCCATTTTGTGCTTTTGGTTATTCAGCGGTCATTACAATGTGCAGCGGAAAAAATTTACATACGTACTCACCCTCATCTCTTAATTGGTTACCCATTTTGTTAGCCTTTCTACTTTTAATAAGCTTATTATGGAATTTTAAAGGACAAACGTCCTATTATGCGATTGCAATAGCTGTTTTTGGCACTGGAATAATAGCCTATTCAGAACTTATAACTGGAAGTGAAATGACTTATTATATAGGTGTTTTAATCTTACTTATAAGTGTGTTGCTCAATGGTCGATTTAGGTATTTAATCAAAAAAATCAATTTCAACAATAACTCATTATAAACAACATTTTTGTAACAACTAACCATATCTCTTATGATTCCTCAGGCGTTCAATTACGAATCACCAGCGACTATTGGAAAGGCAATCGCATTACTGCATAAGTATGGCGATGATGCCAAGATAATGTCGGGTGGTCACAGCCTCATTCCCATGATGAAACTTCGATTGGCCACTCCGAAGTATATCATCGATATTAGTGGGATTAGAGGCTTGGAATATATCAAAGAACAAGACGGTTTTTTGAAGATTGGCGGACTTACCAAAGAATCTGCTTTGGAAGAAAGTCGTACTATTAAATTCAAATATCCTATTTTATTGGATGTAGCTAAAATGATTGCTGACCCCTCAGTAAGGAACATGGCTACGATAGGTGGCAACCTTGCACATGGAGATTCAGCAAACGATCAACCCGCTGTGATGTTCGCACTGAATGCTTCGGTGGTTGCTACCAGTGAAAAAGGGAGTAGAACTATCCCTATTGACGAGTTTTTCTTAGGTTTCTTTACAACCGCACTGGAACACGGTGAAATTTTAACCGAAATTAGAATCCCCATCCCGGCTAAAGGCAGTGGTGGTACTTACTTAAAAATAGAACGCAAAGTGGGGGATTATGCCACTGCTGGCGTTGCAGCGCAAGTAAGTTTGGATTCGGACGGTAAAATTTCTTACGTAGGCATTGGCTTGACAAATGTCAGTGCTGCCCCTATGCGCGCTGCCAGAAGTGAAGATATGTTGCGAGGAGGTATTCCTACTGACGAACTCATCGCCCAAGCCGCTACGGCTGCCGCACAGGACTGTGACCCTAACGAAGATCTTCGTGGTTCAGTGGATTATAAGCGTTCAATCGTAAGAACCTTAGTTATTCGAGGTTTGAAAGAAGCAATTGCAAGAGCTAAAAAGAAACTTAAATAATTTGAGTGTGTAGTGTTTAGTTTGTAGAGATTTCAGAATCCAAACACTAAACACTAAACACTAAAAACTATAAAAAAATGGCAACTAAAAAAATATCTGTTACGGTCAATGGAGTAAAGCATACTGCAGAAATTGAGCCCCGTTTGTTATTGGTTCATTTTATTCGTGAAAACTTATGCCTTACGGGTACGCACATCGGTTGTGATACTTCTGGCTGTGGAGCTTGTACTGTTTTATTGGATGGTCGCTCAGTTAAATCATGCACAGTTTTAGCTGTTCAAACAAATGTCAAATCTGTGAAAACTATTGAGGAGATGGAGGAAGGAGGAATTCATACAATGAAAGAAGGTTTAAAAGAGGAGCATGGTTTGCAATGTGGTTTTTGCACGCCGGGCATGATTATGCGTGCCGCTGAATTGCTTGAAAAAAATCCAAATCCCACAGAAGATGACATCCGTTGGGGTATTTCAGGTAATTTATGTCGTTGCACAGGCTATAACAATATTGTAAAAGCCGTGCAATACGCTGCTGCGAAAATTAATGAAAAAGAAGCCGTGGCGGTTTAGTGAATTGAAAATTGAAAATTCAGAATTGAAAGTTCTTTTCAATCACTCTTTTTCAATTTTTAATTTAAATGTAAAATGATAAGGATAAAAAATGTCCATTATCAATTATCCATTTTCAATTAAAAAGATAACTCATGTTTTGTGATACATCAAAAAAAATAAGCGGTTTAGGGCACAGCATGAAGCGCAAAGAAGATGCACGTTTCACGCAAGGCAAAGGCAATTACGTAGATGACATAAAATTGCCTGGTATGCTCTACATGGATATTGTACGCAGCCCTTACGCCCACGCTAAAATATTGAGCATTGACTCAAGTGAAGCCTTAAAAATCCCGGGTGTTATAGCAGTCGTCACAGGTCGTGATTTGGAAAAATACAACCTCCATTGGATGCCCACGCTGATGAGCGATACCCAAATGGTATTGCCCACTGATACGGTCATGCACTATAACCAAGAGGTGTGCGCCGTTATCGCCACTGAGCGATATATTGCTACAGACGGTGTCATGGCAGTCAATGTCGAATACGAAGAATTGAAACCCGTCATCGACGCCCACAAAGCGACTGATGCAGATATGCCTATTTTAAGAACAGATAAAGGTAAAACGACCAACCACAATTGGCACTGGGAAGCAGGCGACCGTGAAGCAACCAACAAAGTATTTGAAAATGCGGACGTGGTTGTAAAAGAGCAAATTTATATTCCTCGTATCCACGTGGCGTCTATCGAAACGTGTGGTTGTGTAGCGGATTATGAGCCAGTAGAAGGCAAGTTGACGATGTACATGACGACGCAAGCACCGCACGCTATTCGTACAATTATTGCTTTGGTAGCGGGTCACGTGGGCTTGTCAGAAGAACGTATACGTGTTGTTTCGCCTGATATTGGAGGTGGTTTTGGTGGCAAAGTGCCTGTTTATCCAGGTTATGTGATTGCTATAGCAGTGTCATTCTTAGTCGGAAAACCTGTA
>JANPHO010000177.1:0-13196 GCA_031424515.1 Saprospiraceae bacterium | reverse complement strand
GACTATTGGTTTAACCGTGAAACACGTAAGAATGCGCTGGGTGACATCGAGCGTTTTCATTACACATGGGAAGACCACAATCATTCGGGTTTTATTTGGTTAGGACATAGTTTCCAGTCATTCGGAGCGTCGTTGGATTCGCTTCCAACAGCTCCGAATACTGCGATTTTGAAGGGCGCTTCGGTGTATATCATCGTTGACCCCGACACAAAAAAGGAGACAGCTAATCCTAATTTTATACAAAAAGAAGATGTTGCAGTTATTAAAAATTGGGTAAAAGAGGGCGGCGTTTTGTTGCTCATGGCGAATGATACCGCTAATTGCGAAATCCCTCATTTCAATGAATTATCTAAAGAATTTGGGATAGAATTCATGAATAAAAGTAGGAATATGGTCAAAAATGATAACTACCCAGATGGTGCCGTTATGATTCCTGCCAATCATCCTATTTTCCCGAATGAGCGTAAAGTGTACGTGAAAGAGTTGTCCATTTTATCCTTAAAATCGCCAGCAAAAGCGTCTATCACTGCCACGCCTGAGAATGGTGGCAAAGGAAGTGATGTCATCATGGCAACTGCAAAATATGGTAAAGGAAGTGTATTTGTGATTGGTGACCCGTGGTTGTACAATGAATATGTAGACGGTCGCAAAGTACCGATTGAATTGGGTTATGATAATTTTAAAGCTTCAAAAGACCTTGCAAAATGGCTTTTGATGCAAGCGAAATGATATGGTTATCCGTGCCACAGCTCGAAGCGGTGGCACGGGTCTTGAATTGCTAGTGAGATAAAATTTTAATATAGCCTTTATACTGAGTGGTGAAAATTGAATGAATAATTGAAACCACTCAGAATAAGGGTTTTGAGTTATCAAACATTTTAATATTCAAATGGCTATTTTAAATAGAAATTATTGTACTGACAAACAAATAATTACACAAGACGTTACCTCGTTGCCTGAGCGTGTTTTACAATTCGGAACAGGCGTTTTACTGAGGGGGTTACCCGATTTTTTGATTGACAAAGCGAATCGTCAAGGTATCTTTAACGGCCGTATTGTGGTTGTAAAATCAACAGATGGTGGTGATTCTATGGCTTTTGACCAACAAGATGGCTTATACACATTGGGTATAAGGGGTTTTGAAAACGGGAATTTAATCGAACAAAATATCGTTTGTTCGGCTATTAGTAGGGTTCTTTCTGCTAAAAGTCAATGGGCGGATGTACTCGCTTGTGCGGCTAATCCCGATATGCAAATCGTGATTTCAAATACCACCGAAGTGGGTATTCAATTGGTTCAAGATGACATCAAGCAGGCACCTCCAACCTCTTTTCCGGGAAAATTATTAGCGTTTTTATACGAGCGTTTTAAGATTTTTAACGGGGATAAAAACAAGGGTTTGGTCATTGTTCCTACCGAATTGATTACCGATAATGGTAAAAAATTAGAGCACATCTTGCTCGAATTGGCGCACCTCAACGACCTCGAATCTCCTTTTATTGATTGGCTTGAAAACCATAATACCATCTGTAATTCATTGGTGGATCGGATTGTCCCCGGCAAACCGGATGCTACAATCAAAGCTCAAATGGATGCTGAATTGGGTTACGAGGACAATCTCATCACAATGTCTGAGTCCTATCTTTTATGGGCTATCAAAGGCGATGAAAAGGTGAAATCAGTATTGTCATTTCATCAAGTGCATGAGGGCGTTATCATCGAACCGAATATTGATTTGTACAGCGAATTGAAGTTGCGTTTATTGAATGGAACGCACACTTTAAGCTGTGGTTTAGCGTATTTGAGTGGTTTTTCATTGGTAAAAGAGGCGATGAAAAGTGAGGTGATGGAAAGCTATATCAGCCGTTTGATGCTTTCAGAATTGGCTTTGGGAATTCCTTATAAAATGGATTTGGAAGTAGCGGAATTATTTGGAAAACAAGTTTTAGACCGTTTCAGAAATCCATATCTGGAGCACCGTTGGTTGAGCATTACCATGAATTACACTTCTAAAATGGCAATGCGGAATATCCCAACTTTGGTTCATTTTTATAAAACCCAAAAGACAGTGCCAAACCATTTTTCACTGGGTTTTGCTGCTTATTTACTTTTTATGAAGGCGATTAAAGTTGAAAATGGGGTTTATTATGGTCATTCAAACGGTAGCGATTATGCCATTCAAGATGATAAAGCAAATTATTTTTATGATTTATGGCAACGGCATTCAGTGGAAGAGGTGGTTTTGAACGTCTTAAAGAATCAAAGCCTTTGGGAGAATGATTTAACAGAAATTAGAGGATTTAAGGAAAAAACTGGCTTTTTTTTAAATCAATTGTTAAAAAATGGCGTACTTGAAACTTTAAATAATGAACTACACTCAAAAACTTTGAGTGTATAATCCGCCAAATTGTGTAGGTAAGCTCAGATAGTCGCTAATTTTCAAGTTTGCCCCCATACCCCAAAGGGGGATTATATCTCAAAAAAGGTGAAAATACGCCTTTTTGCAATTTAATCCCCCTTTGGGGTATGGGGGCAAACTTGAAAATTAGCAATTATTTAAATCGAACTACTTGTGTAAAATTTAAGTCTTAAAAAAGGCATTTTAATATAAATAATAATTTTCATGGCAATTACGACAACCAGCACACCCTCATTTTTAACGGATAATTTCCTGTTACACTCCAAAACGGCACGCACACTTTACCATGAGTTTGCGAAACAAATGCCGATTATTGACTACCATTGTCATCTCCCTCCCGATGAAATTGCTCAAAACAAGCAATATAAAAACATGACGGAAATTTGGCTCAAAGGCGACCACTACAAATGGCGCGCCATGCGTACCTTGGGTGTGAATGAAGAATTCATTACGGGCAAAGCGGATGACCGTGAAAAATTCCGTCGTTGGGCTGAATGTGTGCCTTACACGATGCGCAATCCATTATACCACTGGTCACACTTGGAGTTAAGAAATCCTTTTGAAATCAATGCTTTGCTCAGCGGCAGCAATGCTGATGCTATATATGATGAGTGTAATGAAAAATTGAAATATTTCACTTCGCAAGAGCTTTTACGCCATAATAATGTGGAAGTTGTGTGTACCACCGATGACCCTTGTGATTCTTTGGAGCACCATATCACGATTAGTAAAAATCCTTTTGGCGTTAAAATATTACCTGCTTTCCGTCCCGATGTGTCTATGTTTATTGAAAATGATGAGGCGTGGAGAGCTTATGTGCAACGCTTAGAAGGTGTCGTCAATCAAACAATTAGTAATTATGATGATTATTTAGCGGCTTTAAAAAGTCGCCACGATTATTTCCACTCAATGGGTTGCAAACTCTCTGACCATGGTCTTGAAACGATGTATGCAGCCGATTATACTGAGGGGGGTATCCGTGCCATTTTTTCAAAAGTATTGGGCGGTCAAAAAGCGACTGAACAAGAGATTTTACAATTTAAATCAGCAATGTCTTATGAATTTGCTATTTGGGATTGGGAAAAAGGTTGGACTCAACAGTTTCACTTAGGGGCTTTACGCAATAATAACAGCCGTTTGTTAAAGAATTTGGGTAAAGATATTGGGGTGGATTCAATCGGGGATTTCACGATGGCAGTTGCTATGTCTCGTTTCTTCGACCGTTTGGATAGCGAGGACAAATTGGCTAAAACCATCATTTACAACTTGAATCCTGCTGATAACGAGGTATTTGCGTCCATGATTGGCAATTTCCAAGATGGTACTATTCGCGGTAAAATGCAATGGGGCAGCGGTTGGTGGTTCCTTGATCAAAAGGATGGTATGGAAAAACAAATCAATGCACTTTCAAATATGGGCGTTTTAAGCTGCTTTTTGGGTATGTTGACGGATTCAAGGTCATTTTTATCCTATCCACGCCATGAATATTTCCGTCGTTTGTTGTGCAATCTGTTCGGTGAAGATGTTCAAAATGGTGAATTACCAGACGATGTTGAATGGCTCGGCAAGTTGGTTCAAGATATTTGCTATAATAATGCTAAGAACTATTTTGAATTTTAACGTAAAGCGGAACTCCAGTTCCACGTATAAATTGAATTAGGATATGCAGGATTTTAAGGATGGTTTAGGATATTTTTCATATGGAACTGGAGTTCCGCACTGCGTTTTTATAATAAGGATTATGTTTATTTGAAAATATAAAATGCGGAGTTTAAGTTCCGCAGTACCCAAATTTATGATTATTTGCTTTGGAGAAATAATGTTGCGTTTGAGCCCACCGAATAATTTAAGGGTGGCACAAGCGAGAAGTTTAGACGTCCAATACGGCGGCTCGGAAGCAAATGTAGCGGTTGCTTTAGCGCAATTTGGTGCGCCTTCTGCTTACATCACACGTGTTCCTGATAGCGAAGTGGGGCGAGCATCGTTGGGCGAGTTGAAAAAATATGGCGTTGATACGAGTTTGACGGTATTTGGTGGCAGCCGTTTGGGCTTATATTTTTTAGAAGTTGGTGCAGGGAATCGCTCATCAAAAGTCGTCTATGACCGTGAAGGGTCAGGCATGGCGACTTTACAAAAAGGGATGATTGATTGGCACACCATTTTTAAAGGTGCCAAATGGTTTCACTGGTCAGGTATTACGCCTGCTATTTCACAATCAGCCGCAGATGCTACTTTGGAGGCGATTGAAATTGCCAATGAGCTTGGAATCACCGTTTCATGCGACTTGAATTATCGTTCCAATCTTTGGCAATATGGTAAAAAGCCTTCTGAAATCATGCCCGAACTGCTAAAAGGTTGTGCAGTTATGTTGGGCGATGGCGATACCATTGATACTTATTTTGAAATAAAAGGAAGCGATTATAAAGAGGTTTTTGAAAAGACATTTGTCCGATTTCCCAAGCTTCAATATATAGCGATGACGGCACGGCGAGCATTTCACGCTTCGCACAATGCTTACAAAGGGTTTTTACACGATGGAAAGACCTTATACGAGTCAAGAGAATTTGATGTGCCAGATATTATTGACCGAATTGGTGCAGGTGATGCTTTTATGGGCGGCTTGATTTATTGTCTTCAAAAAAAAGAGACCCCTCAGTATTGCGTCGATTTTTCGGCAGCAACAGGTGCTTTGAAACACTCTATTCACAGTGATTTCAATTTAGCATCCGTTGCGGAGGTTGAAAATTTGATGCATGGCAACACGGGCGGTAAAGTGAGTAGGTGAAGACTTTATTTCAGATTCAAGCGGGCTTGTTTAGTAAATGAAACTAATAAAATGGGTGAGATATTTAAAAAATTAGACTTTTGGACATTATTTTTTTTATTTGAATCTTCTATAACTGAAAGCGAATTTGAAATGCATTTAAAAGAACTCAAGCAAGTTTTTTTTTATAAAAAGATTGTTTACGATGAAGATTACATTATAAATATTATTGAATTTGAGTTTAAGTGCAGTATAAAACATTCAATTATACTTGAATATAAACTAAGATATACGTGTGATTGGGCTGAAAGTGAGAACCGATTGTTCCTTGAAAATAAATTAGCAAATCAACGATATGTAATGGGTTGGAACGATATGGCACAATGGCATCCATTGTGTATTAAACCTAATGAGTTTGATTTGTTGGTCAAATTTTGGAATAAAAATGATCCACAATGGCAAAACACAATATATCCCAAATTGCTTTTGAAAAACTTTATCGGTTTTAATAATAAATCAGAAGTTGAGAATTTTAAAACTGAAATTACCGAAGACTTTAGACAATTAAACGTTGAAATACCTTTGTCGTTAAAAGAGACTATTTTACGTGTTCCTTTTTACGAAAATGAAGAATATCAATGGTTTGAACATGAAAAACTTGGGTGGGTTTATGAGAGCAAAATCTACAATTGTTATTCAATCAGAAATGAGTGCCATTCTGAAAGTGAGAATGAGCAATTTCCATTTGATGAATACCGTGAAATGATTGATTCAATACGTGAATCATTTAATTAATGAAAATATTTCCAATAGAAAACTGAAAAATTGTCTATTAAAATAGTCTGAAAAGTTTTAAAATTTTAAACATATTAATTATCAATCTAAAATGAGTAAGAAAGTAGTAACACTTGGCGAAATTATGATGCGCCTTTCAACACCCGATTACAAACGTTTTGAACAATCAAACAGTTTTGATGTCACTTACGGTGGTGGCGAGGCGAACGTTGCAGCAGCTATTTGCAACTATGGCGAGCAAGGTGTATTCGTGACAAAAGTGCCTAAAGATGCTTTGGGTCAATCGGCTATCAATCATTTACGCCGTTATGGTGTTGATACTCAACACATTGCAAGAGGTGGCGAGCGTATCGGTATTTATTTCTTGGAAACAGGTGCAGCGATGCGTGCTAGTAAAGTCATTTATGATCGTGCAGGTGCGGCGATTGCGGATGCGGATGTTTCTGAATTTGATTTTGATGCCATATTTGAAGGTGCTGATTGGTTTCATACCACAGGTATCACGCCTGCATTAAGCGATAAAGGTGCAGCTTTAGCGTTGGCAGCTTTGAAAGCGGCAAAAGCGAAAGGCATTACGACAAGTATCGACTTGAATTATCGTAAAAAATTATGGAGTAAAGCAAAAGCGCAAGAAGTGATGACGCAGCTTTGCCAATACGTGGATGTGTGTATCGGTAATGAAGAAGATGCTGAAACGACTTTAGGTTTCAAATCAGAGGGTACGGATATTGAGAAAGGCGAATTGAATTTGGACGGCTACAAAAGCGTTTTCAAACAAATGAAAGAAAAATTTGGCTTTAAATACATCGCTTCTACTTTGCGTGAAAGCTACAGTGCATCGGACAATGGCTGGAGTGCATTGGTGTACGATGGTAATGAATTTTACCATACAAAACACTATGAAGTACGCATTATTGACCGTGTAGGTAGTGGTGACAGCTTTGCAAGTGGTTTCATTTATGGCTTAGTAACGGGCAAATCTATGCCTGATGCAGCTGAATTTGGCGTTGCTGCCAGTGCATTGAAACACACAATCCCGGGTGACTTGAACCATGTAACGGTTGAAGAAGTCATGACTTTGGTAAAAGGTGATGGTAGTGGACGTGTTCAACGGTAATTTGAAAAATGAGTATTTAAGGAGGTGAAGATTTGAGTATTTGAGGAGCTAATTTCAAATACTCAAATCTTCACCTCCTCAAATACTCAATTAAATAAAAATTTAAAAATGATAGTAGATACTCTCGCCAACGCTTCAAAATACTTTGGCGTTCACCCATTATTTGAAAAGGCATTTCAATATATACAGCAAACGGATTTGGCGAATATCGAAGTGAGTCGTTTTGCGATTGATGGTGATAATTTGAAAGCCATTGTTTCCAATAAAACGGGTATGACTGAGGCAGAATCCACTGCCAAATTTGAATGCCATAATCTGAATATTGATATTCAAGTATGCATTAAAGGTGTGGAAACGATTGGTTGGAAGCCTCGTGAAAAATGCGTCACACCCAAAGCGGAATACAATCCTGAAAAAGACGTGCAATTTTACAACGATGCACCCGATATGTTTTTTCAATTAACGGATGGACAATTCGCCATTTTCTTTCCAGAAGATGTCCACGCGCCTATGATTGGTGACAGCGATAAAGAAATTAAGAAATTAGTAATAAAAGTTAAAAAGTAAGTGTTTCGTTTTTAGAACTAAACACTAAAAACGGACGACTAAAAACTAAAATAAAATGAGCAATATAAATAAAGTCACCGAAGGTATTATCCAACAAGGAATGTTACCTTTATATTTCAACGCTGACGAAACAGTAAGTATCGAAATTTTAAAAGCTATATACCGTGCAGGTGTAAAAGCTGTAGAATATACGAATCGTGGTGAAGCTGCTTTGCGCAATTTCACGAAATTAATTGAAATCCGCAATGCTGAAATGCCTGGTTTATTGATAGGCGTAGGCACGATAAAAAATTTGGCGCAAGCAGAAAGCTATATGAGCGTGGGTGCTGACTTTTTAGTAAGCCCCGGTTTTGTGAAAGAGGTAGCGGATTATGCTGTGAGTAAAGGTATTTTTTATGCCCCAGGTTGTATGACGCCATCTGAAATTATTGCGGCTGAAAATGCGGGCGTGGGTTTTATTAAGTTATTCCCTGGTGATATGCTCGGGCCAAAATTTTTAAGCGGTATAAAAGATATTTTTCCGAAACTCCTTTTTATGCCAACGGGCGGCGTGGATACATCAAGAGACAATATTGAAGGTTGGTTTAAGGCGGGTGTTTGTGCGGTGGGCATGGGCAGTAAACTCATCAGTAAGGATTTAATGGCGGCTAAAGATTATGCGACTATTGAAACGACTACTCGTGAGGTATTGGCTTTGATACAATCGATTAAGAAATAATGAAACGAATTTCAGCAATTTTGAAAAACCTAACTTTATAAAATGAACGAACAAATCGGAAAATATCGCTGGACAATTTGCGGACTCTTGTTCTTCGCTACCACAATCAATTATCTTGATAGAGCCGTTATTGGTCTTGTAAAAGAGTATTTGGACTCTGAATTTAAGTGGACCAAAACGGATTATGCCAATATAACCGTTGCTTTTCAGTTGGCGTACGCAATTGGTATGATGGGTGCAGGGCGTTTGATTGATGCTTTAGGTACCAAAATGGGCTACGCCTTGTCTTTATTGACATGGAGTATAGCCGCTATGGGACATGCTTTAGTGGGTAATACTGCGGGCTTTTTTGTAGCACGAGCAGCTTTGGGCGTCACTGAATCAGGTAACTTCCCAGCAGCTATCAAAACGACTGCCGAATGGTTTCCAAAAAAGGAGAGAGCTCTCGCAACCGGTATTTTCAATTCAGGAACCAATATCGGGGCGATCATCGCACCTTTATCCGTTCCTTTCATCGCTGATAATTACGGTTGGCGTTGGACGTTCATTATTACGGGTGCAATCGGTCTCATCTGGTTGTTATTTTGGTTTTTAATGTATGAAATTCCCACAAAACATAAAAATTTGCATAAAGCGGAATTCGATTATATCCACAGTGATGTAGATGAAGTCATTGCTGACGATGCACCTACCGATAGAGTCAGTTGGTTCAGATTATTAAAATTCAAACAAACGTGGGCTTTCGCTTTGGGTAAATTTTTGACGGATGGCGTTTGGTGGTTTTACCTCTTCTGGTTGCCCGATTTCTTAAAAGAGCAATACCATTTGACTAAAACCGGGCTTTCATTGCCGATTGCCCTTGTTTATACAATTGCAACTGTAGGCAGTGTTTTTGGTGGCTGGTTACCTATGTATTTTATTAAAAAAGGGTGGCCTGTTTTCAAAGCGCGTAAAACTGCGATGCTCATTTATGCTTGTTGTGCAACACCCGTTGTATTTGCTCAAGTAACAGGGACATTAAGTATGTGGTATCCAATCCTTTTCATTGGTTTCGCTTGTTCAGCACACCAAGCGTGGAGTGCTAATATTTTCACAACTGTAAGCGACATGTTCCCTAAAAGAACAGTTGGGTCGGTCACGGGTGTGGGTGGATTTGCGGGGGGGTTAGGAGGTATTCTTGTTACCAAAAGCGCAGGTTATTTATTTGACTATTATAAAGGCATAGGCAGCATCGAAACAGGATATTATATTATGTTCATAGCTTGTGGTTCTCTTTATTTGATTGCTTGGAGCATTATGCACTTATTAGTCCCTAAAATGCAGAAAGTGGAAATCTAATTTTTAAGAATAAAGATAAAAGATGTAAGATTTAAGATTTGTTATGGCAATCTTTCATCTTATCTCTTTTATCTTAAATCCTCGATTAAAATGAAAAAATATATCATTTTTACCTTTTTATTAACTATCAGCCAATTCAGTTTTGCTCAATCTAAAATTGAAAAAGCAAAGGCAGAAGTGGAAGCTATGGAACGTCAACGTTTCGATGCACAAGTCAAAAAAGATTTTGCTTTTTTGGACAAGGTCTTCGCCGATGATTTGATTTACACCCACTCTAATGGTAAGCAAGATACCAAAACGTCGTATATTGCTTCTATCAAAGAAGGTAAAAGTGTCTATGATAAAATTGACGTTGAAAACCTGACAATTCGCCCTTACGCTAATTGCAATACGGCGGTGGTAAATGGTATGATTACCATTACACAACCCGCAGCCGAAGGCAAAACGACGACAGTACATTTAAGATATGCGGTCGTTTATGTTAAAAATAAAGGAAAGGGTTGGCAATTAGTGATGTGGCAATCTTTAAAATTAGCATCTTAATTTCTTCATGTGCCCTATTCTGAATACCGAGTACCATCCACACTACACGTAATGGCACACGGCACTTGGAATAGGGCACGTCAATAAAAAACAATGAAAAAACTCACACTCTTTTTCCTATTACTATCCGCCGTTTCAATCACTACTTTTGCTCAAAATATCGGAGTTATCGTAAAAAGTATGGAGCAACGCGTGGAAATCGTGGCGGACGGTAAGCCCTTTACATCGCTCATTTTTCCGAGCGACACCGTCTTGAAAAAATTCTCTCTTTTCCCAATTTATACGCCCAAAGGAACGGCTATTACAAGGGGTTACCCAATGGCACCCAAAGCAGGCGAGCGGGTAGATCATCCGCACCACGTGGGCGCGTGGCTCAACTATGAGTCCGTTAATGGATTTGATTTTTGGAATAATTCCAATGCTATCAAAGACCGCTCTAAGTATGGTACGATTAAAAATACCAAAATTGTAAAAGCCAAAAGCGGGGCGAAAAAAGGCGAATTGGTAGTAGCTGCTGACTGGATTACTGCCGACGCCAAAGGGGCTACTATTTTAAAAGAAAAAACGAATTTCACTTTTCACAAAGAAGGAGAAGTGTATATCATTGACCGCACCACAACCTTAAAGGCTCAAAAAGAAACCGTCGTTTTTAAAGATGTAAAAGATGGTTTCTTCGCAATCCGTGTGGCGCGTGAATTAGAACATCCTTCCGACAAAGCCGATTCGTTTGTGGATGCAAGTGGTATCGTAACTAAAGTTGATAAGCTCGATAATACCTATATCACGGGCAAATACCGCAGCAGCGAAGGCGTTGAAGGTGAAGACGTGTGGAGTAAACGCGGCCGTTGGATGAATCTGACGGGCAATATTAAAGGTGAAGACATTTCAGTATGTATCATTGACCACCCTAAAAACGTGAATTATCCCACCTACTGGCACGCTCGTGGCTACGGTCTTTTTGCTGCCAATCCGTTGGGTGAAAAGATTTTTACAAACGGGAAAAAGGAATTAAATCTAACATTAGCCCCTAAAAAGTCCGTAACTTTCCGCTACAGAACGGTCATTGCTTCAAGCAAATTGACGGATGCTGAAATCAATACGTTAGCGGCGGAGTATAAATAATAAAAAGTGCCAAGTGCCGTGTGCCTTTAGTAAAATGAGGCACATGAAACACGGCACTCGGAACAATATAACATGTTGATTTTTCACAATAATTTACCTATTTTTGTAAAAAATAAAACAATGGACGGTATATATTTTTTAGAAGACGAAACAGGTAAAAAACGCTTTGTTCAGATTGACTTAGAGCTTTATTCTGATTTGTGGGAAGATTTTTACGATGCTCTTGTAGTGGCACAACGGAAAAGTGAGGAATCTGTCCCATTTTCTGCGGTTTTAGATATTTTAAAAAAAAATGAACAAAATCAAACACCACAAAGTAATCCTCAATAACCCCCTCAGTATATGCCTTACGAAATCCGTTTCAAGAAATCTGCACTTAAAGAATTTGAAAAGTTATCACTTAATATCCAGCAAAATTTAGCAAATGACATTGCCCAATTGGCTGATAACCCTCGCCCGTCTGGTTGCAAAAAATTGAAAGGAGTAAAAAATAGTTGGCGGATTAGAAATGGAGATTATCGTGTCATTTATACCATCGAAGACCACATTTTAATGATTGAAATTATAAAAATAGCACATAGACGAGAAGTTTATGAATGAATAAAAGTTCCAAGTGCGGTGTTCCATGTGCCTACTTTAGCACATGAAACACCACACTCGGAACATAAAAAAAATAACATGATAACAGTTGGCATAATCGGGTTTGGATTATCGGGAAGATATCTGCAAGCCCCTTTTTTTTTAGATAACCCTCATTTTAAGTTAAAAACGATTGTATCCAACAGTCAAAACCCGTCGACGGTGTACCCCTCAGTACAAAAGGCAACGAGCCTTGATGAAGTGTTGGCAGATGGTGAAATTGACCTTGTGAGCATCAGTTCGCCCAACGATACGCATTTTGAATATGCCCAAAAGTGTCTTTTAGCGGGTAAGCATGTTGTGGTTGAAAAGCCCATGACGGCTACACCCGAAGAAGCCGAAGAGTTGATTGCTCTTTCTAAAAAAACGGGTAAGCACGTTTTTATATTCCAAAATCGCCGTTTTGACAGTGATTTTATGACGGTTAAAAAAGTGATTGAAGGTGGACTATTAGGTGAAATATTGAATTTTGAAATCCATTATAACCGTTTTAAACCCATTTTAAATCCTAAAAAATGGAAAGAAACAGCAAGCGCAACCAGTGGCATTCTCTACGATTTGGGCGCGCACATTATTGACCAAACGATTCACCTTTTTGGGAGACCCCTCAGTACTTGGGGTCAAACTTTCACTCAAAGGAAAGGTTCAGAGGTGGACGATGCTTTTAACGTAAATCTCGATTATGGTAAGTTAAAAGTGACTTTGCGGTCAAGTCTTTTGGTGCGGGAAGAAACACCTCGTTATATCATTCACGGCACAAAAGGCTCTTTTATAAAATACGGCATTGATATTCAAGAAGACCATTTAAAAGCAGGTATTATGCCCGATAAAACGGAATTTGGCTATGAGACCCCTCAGTATCGAGGCGTTTTAAATACCGAAATCAATGGTTTGACGGTGCGTGGTACGGTGGAAACGGAAAGGGGAAATTGGGGTATTTTATTCCAAAATATCTATGAAGTAATTGCTGAAAAAGCTGAACCGCTGATTCCCTTGACGGATATTGTGGCGCAATTACAGATTATTCAGCAAGTGAAAAATGTTTAGAATATGTAATTACTTAGTCAGATAGTCGCTTACGCTCCATTTAGCCACTGATTACACTGAAATTGACTGATTTTACACTGATTTTTTAAAAATTACGTATAAATCAGTGTAAAATCAGTCAATTTCA
>JANPHO010000176.1:0-14596 GCA_031424515.1 Saprospiraceae bacterium | reverse complement strand
TCTTTTTGAAAACCGTTGCCTTGTTGTGCCATTGCAGAATAGGCAAAAAGCGCGGTTATTGATAAAATTAAGGATATTTTTTTCATTATTTTTTATTTTGAAAAGTAAGCACCAAATGCCTGTTTGATAGTTAAATCTTGTTGTGTTTCGTCTAAAACATAAACACTGTATTGTTTTCCATCGGGTTGAACGCGGATTAGGAGGTGTCCTTTTGTGTTTTTATAATTGTCTTTAAACCAAGGACCATAAGTGACTAAGGTTTCGGGGTGCATATTAGTTGTAAAAATGTCGCGCCCCCCCTCAGTATTTTCGTCTTTATAAATCAATCGCTGATACACTTCTTGACCGGGATGGTCTGAACACCACAATTGTTGAATGACAACTTTTGGGTCAAGTTTATTGACAAAAAATTCATTCGTCGCATCTCGGTTGCCGTGGTGATTGAGGGTCATGGCTTCGACTTTTCCAACCGCTTTTGCCATGGGCGTTTCGACATCAAACCACGCAGGCATCCCAAAACCTTGCAAGCCCGTATTATCGCCGCCCGCAAAAAAGTCAAAATCACCATACGTTATTTTTAAAGCCAAACTCAACGGATTTTCATTGTATTTGCCTTTGTAAAACGTGGTCATATCGGCTGCTTTAAAATACTCAAAGGTTTCATCTCCTCTGCCTGTCCAAATAGTCGCATTTGTTTTGATATTTCTAACTTGAAAATTGGGGTATTTTTCGGGTGATATAAGCGGTTTTATTTGCGTATTACTGCCCGCTTTTAAGCCTTGAGTAGGAATATTGAAGTCTTTTGCAAAAGATAAATAGTTTTGAAAAGTGCTGTCTTTTGATAAAAATGTCTTTAAATCTAATGGAAAATTATAATTTGGATAACCTCGGTCAATCATATTTTTAATAGGCATTATTTTACCCAATTCGACTAAACTGCCATAATGGTCTTCGTGAAAATGCGTAATCAAGGCGTAATCAATCGTTGGTTTTCTCTGCTTTGGCATGGCGTTTTGGATGTACAAAGCAATACATTCTGCAGGGGAATGTGTATCATTTGGTACGGGTGCAGTTACTTTTAATGGGGCGTATTTTTTTTCAAAAGCGGCTCTGCGCAAAGTTCCAGCGTCTATCAACAGCGTTGTGCCGTCGGGCAAAACAAGAAAACTGGTGTTTCCACTGCCAGTGTTGATGAAATGAATATCCAAAAACCCTTCTTTCCAACTTTCTACCGTCTTTTCTGTTTGAGCGAAAGTTGTTAAACTGTATAAAAACAATAAGGAAAGCGTTACTAAGATGCTTTTCATACGTTCGTTTTTAATAAAAAGTAATAAAAAATTGATTAATAAAAGGGGAGGCTTAAAAAGCCCCCCCTCAGTATTTTTCGTTATTTTCACCTAAAAACCACGCTTAATAACCAGGATTTTGCGGAAAAGTCGTCGGGTTATTCATAATATCAATCTCCTGTTGTGGGATTGGATACAAGAAACGGAACGGCGCAATCGTGATTTTTTTGCTCGAAGCAGCAATACCTTCAATGGCAGTATTTGTCCGCACCATATCAAACCAACGGTCACACTCAAAAGGGAATTCCAAACGGCGTTGCTTGTAAATTTCAGTTCTGAAAGCCGCTTGCGTTGTCAAATCAGTGCCTGTCAATTCAGCCAAACCTGCGCGCTTGCGAATCGCATTGAGGTGTGCAAAGGCTGTACCAGCTGTCGTACTGTTGCTGTAACCGATTTCATTCATGGCTTCAGCTTGTAATAATAATATATCGGCATAGCGCAAAATTGGGAAATCATTACCCGCTGCATTATTCACCGCTACATCGTGGAATTTGCGCGGTAAGATATTAGAATTGCCCGTTGGTTTGGCAAATTCAATCATCGTGCGGCGTGTGTCAATCGGGTCAAAAGCCTTGAATAAAGTAGAATCAAGACCGACAATTTGGGTATTGGCATACCAAAAACCGTGGTCTTGTCCCGTTAAACCCTTAGCAAAACGCACGGCGAAAAGGATTTCAGCGTGGTATTTAACGGTCGGACTGAATACATCTGCAACGACTGGCAACAAAGAGAATTTTTTACCATTAATCACTTCATCTAAAACCGTTTTGGCATTGGTGAATTTCTTTTGATAGACATACACTTTGCCCAACAAACCTTGTGCTGCACCTTTTGTTACGCGACCTAAATCAACTGCAGGATAAGTTTCGGGCAAATTAGCTGCCGCAAAGGTCAAATCTGCTTCAATTTGAGCATAAATTGCCGTTGTTGCGTCTCTTTTTAAACCCGAAGCACTGACAGGGTCAATAGATTTGATGACCAAAGGCACATTGCCAAACAGACGTACTAAGTTAAAATAGCTCAATGCGCGGATGAATGACGCTTCACCTTTGATTCGATTTTTTAACGTGTTGTCCATTTGAATGGGGTCAACTGATTCCAAAACCGTGTTACATCTAAAAATTGTGGTGTAAAGAGCCGTCCAAGAATTATACAAATTTGTGTTACCTGGAGAATCAGAAAAACGGTTGATTTGGTAATTCTGACCCGCACCCGATGAAGGGTCTTGGTCGAGGTAATTATCGCCACGTGCTTCCATCAAAATTTGGAAAGTGCCACCATATTGATTGCCAACGGATAAAAACTTGTAACAACCATTGACCGCAGTAAGGGCATCCGAAGCCGTTTTGAAAAACGTTTCGGGTGCAATGGTTGATTGTGGCGTGAGTTCCAAAAAATCTTTGTTACACCCTGTGGAAACAAGTAAGCAAATGCACAAGATTGATACGATATTTTTCATTTTAAATCTACCTTTTTAATTAAATTGATAAAAAAAGTGCTTTTTACTGAGGGGGGTAAAAGCTAAGAGAGATTTCAAGTTTCAGATTTCAATGTGCAATAAATTGAAATTTGAAATCTGAAATTTGAAATTGTCCTTAGAAACCGAAATTCAAACCAAATGTATAGGTCCGTGGCAATGGGTAAGAACCATAGTCTTCACCAGCAGCCAAAGAGTTATCAGGACGATTGTTGATTTCTGGATTGAAAAAAGGATAAGTCGTGAAAGTGTGAACGTTTTGTACGCTCACATACACCCGAGCTGATGCAATTTTCGCTTTTGAAAGCAAACCAGAAGGCAGATTGTAACCCAACCCGATGTTTCTGATACGGATGTATGAACCGTCTTCGATGTGCCAACTTGATGTGATACCATTACCGCCTGTTGCCAAACGATTCGGGCGATTTGTCATGCCATCACCAGCGTTTTCAGGCGAAACAAAATAGTTGGTTGAAGATTCAAGGCTGTTGAAATTGCCTTCGTTGTTAGCGATATAGCGCTTCAACAAAGCCATAATCTTAGCACCTTGGCTGCCTTGAACAGCAAAACTCAAATCAAAATCTTTGTAACGAATCGTATTGCTGAAACCAAAGATGTATTTAGGTTGGTAGCTGCCTAAGTTTTTACGGTCAGCAGCGTCAATTTTACCGTCTTTATTCACGTCTTCAAACTTGAAATCACCGACTTTGGTTGTGTTGGTTGTTTTAGCAGAATTTGCCAAATCTTCCGCATTTCTATAAACACCAATTTGATTATAGACGTAATAAGAAGAAATGGTCGAACCAATTTCTGTAATGAAATATGTATTACCTGTGCCACCTGTTTGAATAATTGGCGCACCTGAGGGTCCTAATTTAGTGACTTTGTTCTTGTTTTGTGAAAAATTCACGTTGCCTTCTAAACCCCAACCGTTGTTCCATCTTTTGTTGTAACCAATCGTCGCTTCAATACCTTTATTGTTCATTTCTCCAATATTTTGAAGATAGGTATTGAAACCAGAACCACTGGCAACGGGCAAATTGAGCAATAATTTACTTGTATTTGAATTGTAATAATCCAAAGTCAAGTTCAAGGCATTGTCAAAAAAACCAATTTCAAGACCTGCGTCAGCACTTGCTGTATTTTCCCAAGAAAGGTCAGGATTTGCGGGCGTTGTAATCGAAATACCGTTCACCAAAGCCGAATTTCCGAGAATATAATTACTGTTATTATTGCTCAACTGCGCCAATGCACCATAGTTAGGAATTTGGAAATTACCCGTCAAACCATAACTTGCTCTCAATTTAAGATTGCTGATGCCTTTTATTTTTTCAAAGAATTTTTCATTCGACACAATCCAGCCCGCCGAAAGCGAAGGGAAAGTACCCCATCTGTTATTTTTACCAAAACGCGATGAACCATCACGACGGATTGAAGCAGATACGATGTATTTGCCGTCATAACTGTATTGCGCTCTCGCCAAAAAAGATAACAAACTCCATTCTTGAACCGTCGAATTACCCGAAGCAATTTGCCCCGCGTTGAGTGTCGCAACGGCATCCGTTGGAAAGTTTGTCGCCGACAATGTATTGCGGTCTTGGATTTCTTTTTGTGCGCTATAACCCGCAACCGCATTGATTTTATGCGCACCAAAGTTTTTAGAATACGTCAAAGTATTTTCTGCCAACCAATTTGTGTAAAGATTGGTGTTTGAAAAACCCTGAGATACTGAGGGGCCTACCACTGCTTGCGTTGGCAAGTTTGAAGGGCGGTAATAATCACGGCGATAGTTATTGATGTCCGTTGCCAAGGATAAACGATAACTCAAACCATCTAAAAGCTCATATTCGGCATACGTATTTGCCAATAAACGGGTATTTTTAATTCTATCTTTTGTCAAATTCGCGACAGCAACAGGGTTCAATTGATTGGTTTGACCGTATCCCCATGTGTTAACAGAATCTGCATAACTACCATCTGGATTGTAAACTGGGAAAATCGGTGCATTACCCAAAGCAATCGCAATCAAACCAGAGTTGGGTGCAAACCAAGGCCCTTCAGCATTGGCAACTAAATTATCTGAATAACTTGGATTCATATTTGCGCCAAAACGGAACTTGTTGTACTTGGCATCTACTCTAAAACGAGTTGTATAACGTTTAAGATTGTTATTGATAACGATACCATCTTGATTAAAATAATTGCCTGAAAACAAGAAAGTCAAATTTTCATTACCGCCACTCACTGTAACCGTATGATTGCTCATCGGTGCTTGTCTGAAAATCTCCTTTTGCCAATTTGTATTTGTCAGACCCTGTTGACCTGCCAAATAAGGGAGGATTTGTGGCGGAATATGCGTCGCAGGATTCGTACCTCGTACCGAGTTCGGGTCAGTTGCTTTTCCGTTTGGATTTACATCAAAATAAGCGTTGTTATGACCATCATAAACCAATTTGGCATATTGATAAGCATCCAAAACATCTACGTATTTTTCCACTTCTTGTATGCCGTAGCTGCCATCATAATTGACACTAATACGCCCTGCTTTACCTTTTTTAGTGGTAATTAAGACAACACCCGTCGAACCCCTTGAACCATAGATTGCCGTCGAAGCGGCATCTTTTAATACGTCAATAGATTCAATATCATTTGGATTGATACTCGCCAGTGGGTTAAATGGTTGTTCGTAACTGTTCGTGCCACCCGCAGCACTACGCGTATCGTTAGAAACGGGAATACCATCAATAACGAAAAGCGGATTATTGCCAGCACTGATAGAGCTGATACCTCTAATCCGAATTGACACATTACCGCCTGGCGCACCCGATGTCTGCAAAACTTGAACACCCGCCATTTTACCGACCAACGCTTGGTCGAATGAGGTGACTGATTGTTCTCTAATGTCTTTTGTTGTAACAGAAGCGACTGATCCCGTTATTTCACGCTTGCTTTTAGTACCGTACCCCACCACAACCACACTGTTAAGATTGGTTGTGGATGGTTTTAAAGTAACCTTTACTGAGGGGGTCTCTCCTTTTTTTAATGTGTAATTAAGCATTTGCTCTTCATAACCGACATAGCTAAAAATCAAAACCTCGTTTTGACCTTCTGTCAATGCAATACTAAAATTGCCATCATTATCGGAAAGAGTTCCTTTGTCAGTGTCTTTTATTTTAATAGAGACACCAATGAGTGACTCGCCTGTTTCAGAACTTACTTTTCCTGATAAGTTTTGGGCGAATAGCGACGGTGCCGCCATGAAGCACAGAAACATAAAGCAGACTAAGCCTTTATGTTTTGTTGCAAGTAGATAAATTTTGTCAAGTGATAAGGTCATTTTTGAACTTTTGAGTAAAAATTGAATAAGAGTTTTAAAACCAGAGAATTGTTTGTTACAAGTCATCAAGCCGTAAATGTCTCTGATGGATATGAAGCCAACATTAACAACCTGTTAAGTTTATGTGAATTACGACAAAGAGTGTTGTTAAGCTTTTCTACTTGATAGTTAACTACACTGAAGGATATAAAAGAAGCTTAGTACCTTAACAAGCGGTACCAAGCTTTATGAGTTTTGTAAGAAAAATTGAGTTAATAATAATTCATTCAAAATTGTCAACCTTAGTCTTGATTTCTATACATAACGGTAAGCGTTCCAGTTTAACATAGGGTACATTGCATCGTCCTGGAATAGGTTGACACAATCAGTGTAAAACTATGACAATCAAAGAATTAGAAAAATTAAGCAAAGGCCTTTGGGATGGCTCCATGAAACGTAAGGTGGTAATCGAGTGGCGACTAGGACTTTTGAAATATAAAGAAATAGTAGTTACTTTGAAAATCAATCGTCGAGAGTTTCGACGATGGGTTCGTTGGGAATATTATCATCGAGTGTTCAAATATAAAAATGTTATAGACATGAGCAAAGAAACAGATATTAGGAAGCTACAAGAACGGGTCAAAGAGCTGGAACGCAAGCTGGAAGACGAACAATTACGCACCCAAGCCTTGAATATACTCATCGATATAGGAGAAGAAAAATACGGGATGGAACTGCGAAAAGGGTCTGAAAAAAGAATGGCACCAATCAGTTGAAAAAATGAGCGAGAAGAACCCAATGATAGGGATAGCTCGGTTGAGCGGACTGTTTGGTGTGAGTAGGCAGGCTTGGTATAAAGCTATAGCTCGACAAGAACAAGTAGATTATGAGGAGGGTATAATTTTATGGGAAGTTGAACGCATACGGGAAAGGATGCCTCGCATGGGTACAGACAAACTGCACTATGAATTACAGAGACGAGGGATATATACACAGTGGAGTATCAAAATGGGTCGAGATAAGCTCAATGAGCTTTTATCAAAATATGGATTATTGAGTAAAAAAGAACGAAAGAGAGCAAAAACGACGGATTCTCGTCATCCTTTCCGAAAATATTCGGATTTATTCAAGGGTAGAGAAATAACGGGCGTGAATCAAGCGTGGGTGGGTGACATTACTTACACACCTGTATGTCAGGGCTTTAGTTATTTGAGTCTGATAACAGATGTGTATTCACGAAAGATAGTAGGCTGGCATTTAAGTAAAGATTTGAGTGCCAAAGGCTGTGCAGAGGCACTGAAAAAAGCCATAGCGCAAGCAAAGCGGAATAAAGGGAGTAACGGGAAAGTAGATTTTACGGGCTTGATTCATCATTCTGACAGGGGGATTCAGTATTGTTCGTATGAATATACGGGCTTATTGAAAAGTGAAAAAATCCGTATCAGTATGACACAATCGGGAGATCCATACGATAATGCACTGGCAGAAAGAATGAATAGGATTATCAAAGAAGAGTTTTTGGAAAACCGTGGTTTTAGTTCTCACCAACAGGCTTATGTAGCGATTGAAAAAGCGATTAGGGTGTATAATTCTGAATACCCACACGGGTCTTTGGATTATCAAACGCCGAATGCTGTACATGTAATGCCAGTGGCGCAAAGCGCCACATTGAGAAAAAGATGGAGCCCTCCTGCAAGGAGGGAAACAATAAAAGACATCAATAAAGAAAAACAACAACAAAACAAACAAACAATAGCACCACAGCGCGTAGCGCAAGGGGCTCATTTAATGGGCGTTTGTCGAAATTTATGAAAAATTTATCCCTAAATCTGTCAACTTGTTTCAGGGCAATACAGTATCTGTAATACCATTTACTGGCTTATGTATTCTGTATTTCACTAACACGCGTAAGTTTTTTCCAAAACCTAATTGATTTATCTAATAAATAATCCATCATAAAATGACTTTTCAAGAAGTAGTAAATTATCGCCGTTCTGTAAGACACTATAAAGAGTTACCGATTGATGCAGAGAAAGTAAAAAACTGCTTAGAATTGGCTGTTTTAGCACCGAATAGTTCCAATATGCAATTGTGGGCGTTTTATCATATCGTCAATCCCGAAATGCTCAAAAAACTTTCTGTTGCCTGTTTAGACCAAACGGCTGCAACAACTGCCCAGCAAATGGTCGTTTTCGTAACAAGGCAGGATTTGTTCCAAAAACGAAGGGAAGAAATGATGGCATTAGAGACCCAAAATGTTCTTAAAAATAGCCCCGTTGAAAGACAAGAGAAAAGAATCAAGCGATGGGAAATGTATTATGGTAGAGTCATCCCGTTTTTATATGCCCGTTTATTTGGCATTTTAGGGATTTTTAGAAAAATATTAGTCAATATAATCGGGCTTTTCAGACCCATCACGTATCAAGTATCTGAAAGCGATATGCGGGTAGTCGTGCATAAAACCTGCGCTTTGGCTGCTCAAACTTTCATGTTGGCAATGGCAAATGAGGGATACGATACTTGTCCGATGGAAGGTTTTGACAGCAGACGAGTGAAAAATATGTTGAATTTGCCAATGGGCGCAGAAATCAATATGGTTATTTCTTGTGGTATCAGAGAGAAAGGCGGCGTTTGGGGAGATAGAATGAGAGTACCATTTGACAAAGTTTATCAAAGGATTTGAAAACTAAGTGTGCAGTAATAATCATGGAATATTTGAAATCAAACTATAACAGCCTTTCAACCCTTATTTTCGTGTTTTTCATCATTCTTGCCCATGTTTTTGCAACAAACAACTTTGATTTTTCAAAAAACACGATAAGCGACTTAGGCGCACAGGCTTATGATAGGAAATGGATAATGCAAATCGGTTTTCTGTTATTCGGAATTACTGTTGTGGTAGGCATTTTTTTAAACGGCTTTTCGGTGCGAACCCTGCCTATTTTGATATATGCGTTGTGTGTGGCTCTGACGGGTATATTTTGTACAAAACCTTTTTTTCAAGTGAATACTTTTTCACAAACACAATCTTCCTTGCACTCGCTTTTTGCACAAATTGCGGGTATATCTTTCAGCATAGGCATATTAATGCAGCTATTTTATGAAATGGAAAAGCCTATGAAAACGGCACATTTTATCTTCTTTTTACTTGTTATAGGGTTTTCCGCATCATTTGGCGTATTAAAAAATTATCAAGGCATTGCTCAACGGCTGCTTTATTTGGTGAGTTTTATTTGGTTCGTTAAATATTATAAACCTTAAAAAGAGGTAATAGACACCCTTCAGTATTTTGTAATTACAGAAGGACTCTACTCTAAGTAATATGCCCATGTTTTAAAACCCAAATCAAAAAACTAAGAGCAATGCCAAATCCAAAAAGTGGCGGTATAACAAGTAGCAAAGGATAAGGTGGTACTTTCCAAAAAACCATAATATAGACCTGCACCGAACCGAACATATAGACACCCGAAGTCACTAAACCTAACACTATCCCCCAACTTTTTTTCGCCCAAATACCATAACCCGCCAATAAAGATAATGGTGCTGTAAAAATCAAGTCAGCTAACGGAATAAGGCTAATCGTTAAGTCTTTTTGATAAAAAAGCCACCCCCTACCCCATGTAAATAACGAACCGACAATAGCGAAAATACCTGTAGAGAGAAAAAGCCAAGCAAATAACCTTGAACTTTTATATGAATTGTTCATTTTCCCCATGTTAGAAAAGTAATTTTAGAAGAATATAGTACGTATAAAAACGACAAACTAACCCTCGTCATAAAACTGTATGACTCTTATCATATTGAGTACGTAAAATATATTCGACTTTTGCACACGATAGGAATTATTTACACCCCATCAGTTGAATATATCAAACCATGTAATCTTTTACAACCATGAAAACTAAAGCAGATTTACTGCGTGAACTCCTATCATTGCACGCTAAAATGGTTGATTTTGAAGCCAATAAAGCACTTATGATAGAGAATGTGATGCCTCAACACCACAAAAGTGCTATCAATTTACTCGATTATTTGGTATTCCGTTCCGAAAACATTCATTTATTACAAGAAAGCCTTCATTCTTATGGTTTATCATCTTTAGCAAGCAGCGAAAGTCACATAAAGGCACAATTGAATAATGTTTTGAAATTGCTTGGGCATAAGCAGGAAATTACCAATAGTTCAAATTTTTATGAAGGACTGAATCAATTGCAACGAAATGCAGAACATTTATTCGGTCATCTACCCGATAAGAATATTCCGTTCATTATGGTGACAATTGACAGCGAATTTGCGGATGATGCACTACATATTTCTAAGTTATTGAAAAATGGAATGAACATAGCTCGCATCAATTGCGCCCACGACGATGAATCTATGTGGCTCACGATGCTGAAAAATATCAAAAAAGCTTCAGCAAAAACAGGACTACCTTGCAAAATTTATATGGACTTAGCTGGTCCTAAAATAAGGACACAGGTTATTGGCAAAGGTCATAAAAACGGTAAATTAAAAGTCGCACTCGATGATAAAATATTATTACTTGAACCCAATTACAAGCCGCCAAAACATAGCAAGGCAATTGGTTGCACGTTACCCGATGTTGTAAAATACCTTCAAAATGGACAACGGGTCTTATTTGATGATGGTCTATTTGAAGCAGTTGTCGAAAATGTTTTGGAGAATATGTCTATACTTAAAATAGCACGAATATCAGCTAAAAAACCTTTTATCAAAGAAGAAAAAGGCATTAATTTCCCTGATACATCTTTCCACGTTAATCCACTGACCGAATATGATTTGACTTGTTTACCGTTTGTCGTAGAACATGCCGATATGCTTGGTTTTTCGTTTGTCAACAAAGCCGCCGACATTGCCCAATTGCACGCTCAATTAACCATGCTCAATAAACCCGATTTTCCGATTATTGCTAAAATAGAAACCAATGAAGCCGTCAATAATTTGCCTTCTTTGCTATTAGAAGGTATGCGAAAAAGCTCTTTTGGTATTATGATTGCCCGAGGCGATTTAGCCGTCGAAATCGGTTTTGAACGTTTGAGTGAAATCCAAGACGAAATTTTATGGATTTGTGAAGCCGCCCATACGCCCGTTATTTGGGCAACCCAGGTTCTTGAAAGCCTTAATAAACAAGGATTGGCAACCCGAAGTGAAGCTACAGATGCCGCCCATGCCGCATTAGCAGAGTGTGTTATGATAAATAAAGGCAGCCACACGCTCGAAGTATTGAAAACGCTTCAAGATATTTTGAGCCGCAGCCGCCAACACAATTACAAACAGCGGCATATCTTTAGGGAATTGGGTATTGCTAAAAAATTTTTACAAATTCCCTAATTAGACCCATCAGTATCAAGCCTAAAAAAGGGGAAAGGTTGGCATTAGTAGTGTCACGGCTTGCCTTTAATGTTATCTTTTCATTAAGTCATCTATCCTATAATAAATTGCTCCTTCCACTCCATAATTTTACAGATTGTATTCCACCAACAATCAATCGACAATGAGCGAAAAACCAAAATTTGCCAATGCTGCCGTCTTTCACGCAACAGGTGAAGCATTAGAAGCGGTGTCACTCCCTATTCCAACTTTAAAATCAGGTGAAATACTGGTTAAAAATACCTGCTCAACTTTGTGCCGCAGCGACCTCAATACATTCATTGGTAAAAGGCAAGAGAAAACGCCCACAATTTTAGGCCATGAAATAGTCGGTAGAATTGTGTCTTTTGGGCACGATACCCCTCAGTATGACCAACGAAAACAAGAACTTAAAGAAGGTGACCTTATCACTTGGGCAATTTTTGCCAGCAATCCCCATTCCGAATTAGCGGAAAGAGGGATTCCTCAAAAAGCCGAAGGGCTTTTTAAATATGGGCATGAAAAACTGACTGAAACCAGCACTTTACACGGTGGATTGAGCGAGTACACCATTTTACAGGCGCATACCCCTATTGCCAAATTAAGTGAAAACATCCCAATGAAAGTTGCCGCTATCATTAATTGTGCGGTTTCTACAATAGCAGGTGCAATGCGTTTGGCGGGTGATATTCAGAATAAAAATATATTGATTTCAGGTACTGGCATGTTGGGTGTCATCGCTTGTGCAATGGCTAAAACAGCAGGGGCAAAACATGTGATTGCTGTAGATATTGATGATGAAAGATTAAAAACTGCCCGCCAATTCGGCGCAGAAATTTGCTTGCGAGGGGATACAGATTATGCAACTGAAATCACATCACAATTAGGCAAGCGCAATGCCATTGATGCCGTTATTGAAATCAGCGGTGTTGGTTCAGCGATGGAATATACTTTGGACTTGTTGAACATTAGTGGGGTAGCGGTGTGGGTTGGAGCCGTTTTTCCTCAAAAAGACATTGCTGTCAATGCCGAGAAAATCATTCGCAACCTTTGGACAATTAAGGGTTTGCACAATTACAATACGCAAGATTTTATAACTGCTGTGGATTTTATTGAAAAGAACCACAATCACTTTCCTTTCAATGACTTGATTCATGACCATTTTGAGTTGCATCAAGTCAATGAAGCTTTTGAATATGCATTAAAAAATAACCCCTATAGGGTTGGGATTCAATTTAATTAAATTTAAAATAAAATGAGTAAAATAAAATTAGCCGTATTTGACCTTTCAGGCACCACTGTAGAAGATGATAATGCCGTTGCCAAAAGCCTTCATCAAGCAGCGATGGAATTCAAACTCGATGCAACTTTAGAGGATTTTGAAAAAACTATTGGAACCAATAAAATTCACCTTTATCAATATTTAATTGCTCGGAACGAAGGTAAAAATGTGCGTTTTGAAGACTTGGAGCAGTATAATTTCCCTGAAATACAAGCAGAAGCCATGAAAGTTTTTGAGCGGTATTCTGAAATTATGATTGCTTATTATCGCAATAACGTACAAGCCATGCCAGGTGCAGAATCGGTTTTTGAATGGTGCCATCAAAACGGTATCAAAGTGGCAACGGATACGGGTTTTCATGGTGATGTTACAGATGCTATTATGGCAGGTCTCGGTTGGCGTGAAAATGGGCTTGTCGATATTACTGTGGACGTTGAAAATACTGAGGGGGTCGGTCGCCCTACACCATTTTTAATTTTTTATGCCATGCAAAAGCTGGGTATTCAGAGTGTTCATGAAGTTATTAAAATTGGCGATACACCCGCCGACCTTTTGTCGGGATACAATGCAGGTTGCAGAGGGAATATCGGAGTTTTGAGTGGCGCTAATTCGATTGAAGTTTTGGGTAAATATAGGCATACCCATATTCTACCAAGCGTCAGAGAACTGCCAGAATTGATTAAACTGGATTTTTGAACAAGTCTTAGGAAGCCTCAAAGGCTTCCTAAGACTTAAAAAAAGCTAATGATAACGACAAGCACCTCTAAAACAAGCCATTTTCTATTTTCGCTTTATTGCATGACAGCTGGGTTTCTCACCTATTGCAGCATGTATGCCTTCCGTAAACCATTCACGGCTGCCACATTTGAAGGGTTACAACTTTGGCATGTTGATTATAAAATCGTTTTGATAACGGCACAAGTGGTCGGCTACGCATTATCCAAGTTTGTGGGTATCAAAGTTGTTTCCGAAATGAAACCTGAAAAACGCATTATGACCATTTTAGGTCTAATTGGCGCAGCGTGGTTAGCTCTATTATTGTTTGCAATAACACCCGTTTCAATCGGTTTTATATGGCTGTTTTTAAATGGCTTGCCATTGGGAATGATATGGGGATTGGTTTTTTCATTCATGGAAGGTCGTAGGAATACAGAATTGATAGGTGCAGCCATGAGCGTGAGTTTTATCATTTCATCGGGTTTTGTAAAAGCAGTTGGCAAATATTTACTTCAAAATTGGGGTATCAGCGAATTTTGGATGCCGTTTTATACGGGGCTTATTTTTATGCCGATGCTGATTTTAGGTGTGTGGATGTTGAGTAAAATACCGCCACCAAACTCAGATGACATAGATTTAAGAACGGAACGTGTACCGATGCTCAAAGCCGATAGGAAACAATTTTTCAAGACATTCTCTTGGGGCATTGTGATAATGGTCATTATTTACGTGATTTTAACCATTTTTAGAGATATTAGAGACAATTTTGCCGTTGAAATATGGTCACGATTGGGTTATGAAGGTAATTCGCAAGTATTGGCCACCGCTGAGCTACCCATTGGATTGGCTATTTTTATCATAGCGAGCTTTATGGTTTTAATAAAAAACAATCGAACCGCTTTTTATATCAATTTGGGCATTATTTTACTGAGTGGTATCTTGTTATTGCTCACAACCTATTTCTTTTCAATTGGTTTATTACCACCTGCCATGTGGATGATACTGTTTGGTTTCAATACTTATTTAGCTTATGTAACATTTCATACCCTCCTTTTTGAGCGTTGGATTGCCCTATTTCGGTACAAAAG